>JAHDWC010000250.1:2952-4524 GCA_023382575.1 Anaerolineales bacterium | reverse complement strand
CTGTAACTGAGGCATCTCCATCTGTGGATGCAAAGATTCCACGCCAGGAAGGATTGCCGGGCGGGGCGCGCATCAAGATTATTCATCCAGTGGTTGCGCCGGGGCTTGGTTATCCGAGCATCAACATCCGCTTGTTTGAAGACAAGCCTGTGCCGCCTGAATTGCTGGTCAAGTGGAAGGTCGCTCCTGCAAAGGTTGTTTATGGCTTGGTGGAACTAGTCTCGAAGGCGCTGCGGATTCTCGTGATCGGCGGCACTGCTTCGGGCAAGACCACCTTGCTCTCGGCGATGTGCAACGGGATTCCGAAGGACGCGCGTGTGGTAAAGATCGAAGATCCCGAAGAGATCTGGCTCGATCATCCGCACGTGGTCACGCTCGAAGCGCGTCCAGCACAGGTCGGTTCGAGTATCGTGCCGTACAGTCTGGCTTCGGCAGTGGATGATGCGATGCGCATGTCGCCGAAGTGGTTGATCGTGGGCGAGATGCGACGGGGTGATGCGGTGGCAGCTTTATTCCGCGCGCAGATGTCCGATCATCCTGGCTTGTCCACCTTCCATGCCGAGGGTCCAGAGTCCGCCATCACACGCTTAAACCTTTTGCTCTTCAACGATGTCGGGGTACGTTCGGAAGGCGCGAAGGAAATGTTCGTGCAAGCAGTGGACATGATCGTGCAGGTCGGATGGTCCAACGGCGGACGCAGCATGATCGGCGTCTGGGAAGTCGAGAAGACTCTCAAAGGCGGCAACGTGCAGTTCCGCCAGTTGTATAAACCCGGCGACGCGGAGTTATTGCCGATTGGAATCGAGAGAAGAGTCTGAAGTATTGAGGTTTCTAATGTGTACATGGAACTTCCTCTGCGCCTCTGAACCTTTGCGTCTTCACAAACTTCATAAACATCAAAGACCTTAGGATACACAATGATCAACACAAACCTATTTTACATACCCCCCAGCCTGACCTTCTTCCTGCCGTTTCTCGCGGCGAGCATGTTGGCGTGGATCGTCTGGCGTCTGAGCGGCAAACTGACCATGCCGCGCATTGGCAAGCCGCAGGTCACGCGCATCGAGACATTTGTCGGTGGCAAGCGCGGCATGAACAAAACAAGTTCTGCGCCCGTGGGCAGCTTCGAGCATCGCGTCTGCATCGCCTTTGCAAAGATCGGTATCGACGCGGCGGAGAACGAAGAGTACTACATGATGATGGCGCGCATTGCGGCGGGTGCGGGTATGACCCTGATCTTGATGATCGTCGGACTGCCGTTCTTCACCAGTCTGATCGGAATCGTTGCCGGGTACATCTTTGTCAACGGCTGGGTCATGCGTTCGTGGAATAAAACGCGCACCGATATGGAAGCGGAACTGCCATCCTTGTTACTGCGCCTCAACGCGACCATCCAGGCTGCGCCAAATGTGCCCTCCGCACTGGAGACGGTTGCGAAGACTCTACGTTCAGACGGTCCTCTTCGCGCCTGGACACTGGACACTGCCGCAAGAATGCACACCGAAGGACATGGAGCGGTCGAGGCGATCCGCGAGAGCGGGCTCCGGCCGCGCTACTACCAGGCCTCCTCGT
>JAHDWC010000250.1:0-2942 GCA_023382575.1 Anaerolineales bacterium | reverse complement strand
GAGGCGATCCGCGAGAGCGCGGCTGGAATTTCCACCTCACTTTCCATCGCAGCGGACTTGATCGGGCGCATGTGGACGACCGGCGGCGAAGGATACGCCAAAGCCTTTGGCACAGCGGCAGACAATCTCGAATCGGTACTCGATGCGCGTGTGCTGGCAAGAGCCAAAGGCGGCAGCGCACAGGGCACAGTCAACATCCTGACTGTGATGACCTTTGTGATGATCGCCTTCATGAGCCGCTCCGGCGCCATGTCCGATATCGTCAAGTCGCCGCTCGTTCAAGTTCTATACGCCCTGATCTGTCTCGTGATCGTATACGGTCACAGCCAGGTCAGCAACATTATTGACAACGCGGTCTAAACGCAAGGATGAAGGATGAATTATGAAGGATGAAAAAGGGCCAGAGCAAACGTTCAAAAGATGTTCTTTGCCCTTTGCACTTTTTTTCATCCCTCACCTTTATCCCTCATCCTTCTCACTTCACGAGGCACCCATGACAAACACCATTATTCCCTTTCTCGCCGCAGGCTTGATAGGTCTGCTTTTCTTTCAATTCCTGCGCAGTTTTGATTTTATCTTCGGCAGTTCGGCGACTGCGCGGCTTGAGCGCTTTGCATCCACAGATCGACGTGGCGTCACAGACCGCGTTGGGGATTCCATCGTGGACAAGCTCGGATTCAGTTTCGATTCATGGAAGCATGAATTGATGTGGGCACAACTCGGTGGTTTGTACGAAGGACGTACCGTGGGCAGTGTGCTGGGCAAGTCGGTCTTGTTCGGTTCGGTCGGGATCGCGTATCTACTGATCTTCAATGCCCTCAGTCCTGCCTTTGTGATCGGTGTTGCGGTGGCTGCGTATTATCCATACCTGCAACTGCGTGGTCGCGCCAACGATGTGCGCGATGCTGTCAAGCGCGGATTGCCCGAAGCGGCAGCCTTGATTGCGGCTGAGATGAGCGCGGGCAGTTCCGCTGAAACAGCCGTTGGACGCGCGGCATCCCTGCCTGGAGCGCTTGGCAATCTATTGCGAATCGTGACTCAAAGCGCGCAACAGGCTGGGAGATTGATCTTCTCGCGTGACCTGCTCGACGGTGCGCTGGTCGAAGAGTTCACCAAATATCGGATGCCGCACCTTGAAGCCTTTGCGCGCCAGATCGACCTGGTTGCAACCAAGGGCGCTGAGGGTCCACGCCAGATGGGTGAAGTTGCGCGCGGTCTGGCTCGTGAATATCGCTCAGATGTCGCCCGCTCCGCCGAGCAGTTGAGCAACAAACTATTGTTCCCAATCTCGCTCTACATCTTCGTGCCATTTATGCTGGCGATCTTCGTGCCGCTGATGGTCAGTGTGTTCGAGTCGTTCTAAATGCAAGGATGAAGAAGTGCAAAAAAACAGAGGCTAGAAGATGTGCCTTGTCTTCTAACTTCCTACCTCTTACTTCTCACTGAAAAATCATGACTACTGTTTTCTCCGAACTCACCAACGCCCTGGGCGCAGCCTTCTTTGTCTTCCTATTCATTATTCGCGTAATGCAGTTTTCTGGCGGAGATTGGATATCCATTTTGCTTGCGCTGCAATCCGCACTGGCAGCATTCCTGCTGGTAATGCACAAACCTGTCGAACGCATCAGTCATCCGATTATGTCTGCAATCGCCTGGCTCTGCGCCTTACTGCCGCTTGCGTTCAACCTTGAAGGCGCGAATGTCCTGTATTCATTGCCAGGCTTGTTGCTGGCGCTCTGGTCTCTGATCGCATTGGGCTTTTCTTTTTCCATCGCGCCAGAAGACCGCGGCATCGTCGCGCGCGGACCGTATCGGCTTGTGCGACACCCCATGTATCTGGGCGAAATCCTTTCTCTGCTTGGCTTGTGCATCAGCGCAGGCAATGTCTGGAACTGGCTTGCCCTCTTGTTGTTCGCGCGATTGCTCCTGGTGCGAATATCCGCCGAGGAGCGCGTGCTCGCCGATTATGCGCGGTACAGAGACACCGTCCGCTGGCGATTGATTCCTTTTCTATGGTAACGGAGTTTTTCAATGACCCATCCCTTTGACGATCAACCCTCCATCTTTGCCACATCCATCATCATCCTGGCGAATTTGATGCCCGACGACAGGCGCGGCTATTTCCTGGAGTGGTTGTTTCCCCATGTTGCGCAGATTGCCGCTGGCAAGAACGATCCCCCGGAACGTTTGTACACAATCCTGGTGAAATGGTTCGCGTCCATGCCGCATGAAAATGCGCGCCATGAATATCGTACTGTCGTCCATGAAATCTGCTGGTGGGAAGACCTGAAAGTCAGCGCCTTGAAACGAATGTTGAGCAAGGCGCGGTCATGATGATCAACCCCCATGTCGAGGCTTTGGTGGAACTGCTGCATGGCTGGCAGAAGTTATGCCTGCGCGAAGACCACCAGCGCGGAATGTTCTTCATCTGGCTGAGCGACCACACCAAAATGGAAATTCATCCTGAGAGCTTTCAGGAGAAATTGACCAAATGGCTGTTGAACATGAAGGATGCCAAAGCCCTGTATGCCGAGGCATTGACCATCCATGCCGAAATTCTCTGGTCGTCGAGAAACCGGAGGTTATAGATGTTGGTAAAACGGTATCAAGAAACGCATTTGGCTTTTCACAAAGGAACTTTTATTTATGAATACAAAAAAGAAAGATGAGCAGGAAAGAAAAACATAATGGAGAAAACTACATGCTCAACCAACGCGTCGCAATAATTCTTTCAAGCTCGCTGTTGGCGCTTCTCCTGCTTTCCGCTTTTGCCCCGCTGTTTGCGACAGCGCTTCCCGGAGGACGCCTCCTGGATGAAGGTCATAGCTCGGGCTACATCGATTGGAGCGGAAACGTTAACTATGCCGATCTGTTTCATCGCGATGGGATCTATCCCAGCGGGGGCACGGAGAATGTCACACAGATTTCAAGCGGGGGAACGG
>JAHDWC010000249.1 GCA_023382575.1 Anaerolineales bacterium | reverse complement strand
ACGCGTTCTGTTTAGTCAAGATGAAAATGCACTAAATCCCGGGTTTCCCGCAAACGCCTCACCGGGATCATTGACCTATCCACCCGGATAGTGAAGACTCTCCCATTGGCAGGGGAGTCTTTTTTTGTCTCCCACTACACTGAGGCGGAAGGATATCTGACAATTAAAGTGATCAACATCACTGCTTTTGGAATCATTCACAAGGTATAAAAACAAAAAGGAATCAACAATGTCACAATTTCTTATTTCTATCTCCACCTGGCTTCATGCCATTGCAACGGTTATATTTATCGGTCACTTTGTTTTGCTCGCAGGTATCTATATTCCTGCACTTTCCAAAAATGGACATGCCCTCAGCGAGATATCCAAACGTAGTCGCTCGTGGATGTATGCCTCGTTGATTGTTTTCGCGGTCACGGGGACGCATCTCATGCTGATTGATTCAGGTTATCTGGGGTTCATGGACTTCGGCAACTTCTGGGGTATCGTGATGTTGTTGAAGCACATCCTTGTCTTTGCAATGATCGGCATGGGATTCTGGTACAACGCTATTCTGCGTGTCGGTCCTCTGATGAGTTCGAACAACCCTGAACAGGCGATTACCCGTTTCCGAAATTATGTCAATATGATGGCGGTCTGCGGCGTGCTGATATTACTTCTCACCGCACTGGCACAGGTGGAGTAAGAATTCAATGAAAACCATATTTATCATCCTTGGCGTTCTCGCTGTTATCTTCCTTCTTGGGTGGCTTGGTCTGCAAGTCAAGCCCAAATCATTTGAGGCATATCCGCAGGGATCACCAGAGTTAAAAACCATCCCATTGCCAAAAGCACTCCCTGCACCTGTGGAGCGGTTCTATAAAACTGTCTACGGCGATCAGGTTCCTGTCATAGAAACAGTTGTCATTAAAGGAAGAGCCGAGATCAGTCCATTCGGGGTGAAGTTCCCAGCACGTTTCATCTTTGTTCACAACGCGGGAAAAGATTATCGTCACTAT
Organism: Anaerolineales bacterium; assembly: GCA_023382575.1. GTDB lineage: Bacteria > Chloroflexota > Anaerolineae > Anaerolineales > Villigracilaceae > Villigracilis. Next base: position 3,658 of record JAHDWC010000249.1, on the reverse strand, counting down.
ATCGAAGCGACGTGGTTCGGGCTGCCGTTCATGAAGGTCAATGAGAGTTATGTGAATGAGCATAGTTTCTTTGAACTTCCGATGATCGGCACGCTCGAAAACGACCCAGCTACCAGTCAAGCCGCCAACCTTGCAGTCTGGGCGGAGGCGGCATGGTTCCCTTCGATCTGGGTCACCGACCCACGTGTGAGATGGGAAGCAGTGGATGACCACATGGCTCTGATGTTCGTCCCATACGGAGACATCGAGGAGAACTTCGTCATGCGCTTCAACCCTGACACGAACCTGCTCGACAGCATGGAAGCCATGCGCTACCGTGACAGCGGGGCTGCCGCGAAGAAGGTCTTGTGGATCACTAGAAGCGTTGATGGTAAGAAAATCGAAGGCACCAAACTTGATGCCGTTGGCACTGCCACCTGGCTCGATCAGGGACTTCCGTGGGCGGTATTCACGTTGGAAGAAGTGAAATACAACGTGGATGTGAGTGAATACATTCTGAAGAAAGGGAAGTAGGCATGAAGATTCTCGCTCTCGAACACGAACTTCCCAACGCAACCGCCAAGGGATTCCAGAAATACGCCAAAGACGAGGCGAGAAAACTCTGGGAGTTGTATAAGGCTGGGGTGATTCGAGAAGCAAACTTCCGCGTGGATCGAAGCGAGGCGGTTTTGGTGCTGGAATGTCAAACCGTGGAGGAGGCGCGGGAGGCATTGTCCACATTGCCTTTCGTCGAGAATCAGCTGATCGCGTTCGAGTTGATTCCCTTGAAAGCCTATCCAGGTTTTGAGAGGTTGTTTGAGAAGGAATAAACATCCGTCTACAGGCTAGTGAAAACTCCCCAGTGATGGGGAGTTTTTGTTTTCAACTAGCTATCATGGCGCTGAGAAATCTTGTTTGGAATTCTCTGAGTGATAGCCTTGATTATGCCTGCGGCATCAGCGGGTGACTTAGGCGACTGTCACTTCCACCATCTCTCCATTGACGAAGCTCATCAACGAGCCATCCATGCGGAAGCGGGAATCGGTTTCGTAGCGAGCGCGGACGGTGTCGAAGTCGGGGACATCACCTGCGGTCAATGCGGCAACTTCGTCAAGTACGGCTAGGTCATTCGGGTCATTAAGTGAATCGTTGAGGATCACGCCCCAGCAATCCCACGGGAGCAGTTCCATCTTGTTGAGCGATGCCACATCACGGACAAAGTCTCCGCGCACGAAACCCAATCCCTTCATATCGAAGATGCCGAACTTATCGGGGTCTTGTTCGCCCGTGCGGCACATCTGCCATGCCTTCCCGCCGACGATGAATTGATCACGCGGCACATCGAGGACATCGAAGTTGATCTTCAAGGCATCCTGTTGCAGTTCGTCGAGTTGCGCATCTACGAGCACCCAGCGGTTTTGTTCGGCATTCCAATACTCGACCACCCAATGGTCTTCGAAGTGGTTGGGCATGAAGTAGGCGGCGAAACCGCAACGCGCGCGGGCTGGCACTCCCTGATGGCGAAGCATGGAGACGAGAAGCAAGGAATGGTCGCGGCAGTTGCCGAGCAGTTTCTTTTCAATGGGGCGAGGTTCAGTCAAGGGACGAGGATCAAGTTCCAGTGTACGTGTGAGGCGTTTTTCCATCCAGCGTAGTTGCAGGTCAGACATGCGTTCGGGCGGTGCTTTGAATCCATAGCGTTCCGTCCAAAAGACATGAATGGTGACTCCCTGCACGAGCTTGACCAGTTCAGGGATGGAGGAGGGGAGGTTATCGAAGAGAGAGACGTGGTTCCCAGGGTCGGATATCAGACCTTGTTGGGTGAAGTATGCGAGCGCTGAGTTCATAGTGCCTCTGTTTTAATTTAAGTTTATTTATGATTAGTCAGTCCGTCAATGATCCGTTGTGCGGCTTGCCGTCCCGAAACCATGGCGGTGGGCATTCCCGTGCCAGGACGTGTACTCGCGCCTGTGAAATACAGGTTTCGATATCGAGCATGTTGAAAGTCAGGGCGGAAGTAACCTAACTGAGTCAGGTTATGACACAGCCCATGAGTGGAGCCTTTGACTAGGTTATAACGCTTCTTCCATGAAAGTGGCGTGAAGGTGGTCTCGAACTTGATATGTGCTTCGAGATCGTTAATTCCTAATAATCTGAGTTTGCGGAAGACATGTTCTCGCGCTTGGTCCCGCAGCGCAGCCCAATTCTGCTCGCCGTTCTCACTCATATGACCGACCGGCGCGATGGCAATGATCGTATCCTCTCCAGTTGGAGCCATCGACGGATCCAACCGGGCGGGAGCGTGGATATAAAGGCTTGGGTTGGCGGGCAGGCTCAGGTCACGAATGATCGAGGTAAAGTTTTCGCGATAATCATGTGCCAGAAAAAGCGTGTGCGGAGGAAGCGTCTCGTATGGCTTATCCACACCCCAAAAGAAACTGATGACCGAACAGGAATATCGTTTGCGTGAAAGCCGCTCGGCTTGACCATCTTTTGGTAAAAGATTTTGATAGACATAGGGCAGATCGGCGTTGGCGAGGACAGCATCCGCCTCGATCACCTGACCTTTAACCTGCACGCCACGCACGGAGTTTTTTCTCACCTCGATTTTTTCCACAGGTGCATCGAAGATGAATTCCACTCCGGCTTCACGTGCAAGTTTGGTGAGCGCCTCAACAATGCTATACATGCCGCCCTTTGGGTACCACACGCCGTGCGCAAGTTCGGTGTAAGGCATCATCGAAAATGTGGCCGGCGCTTCGAATGGACTCAGCCCCATGTACACATCTTGAAATGTAAAGGCCGCTTTGAGACGCGGATCGTCGAAATAAGCCGACATGTTGCGGTAATGATTTGCCAGCGGCTTGACCTTGTAAAGCAAAGGCAGGTTGGAGAGTGCGAAGAAATCTGATGCATTTCGAAAATCTGGCTTGACCAACCTCTCGATGCCGAGATGATAGTGACGATGACCTTCCTCCATGTACCGCAGAAATCCCTGAAAGCTTCCATGCTCGAAGGTCTCGAGCTGTTCCTGCATAGACTTCATATCCGATGTGAGCGCAAGTTGACTGCCATCATCGAAGGCGAGATGATAGGTTGGGTCAACGCGTTGAAGGTCGAGCACCTCCCGCATGGATGATCCCAGCGCGGAAAATTCTGCTTCGTAAAGCAAGGGCATGACCAATAAAGTGGGTCCCGTGTCGAAACGATGTCCGTCACGGGTGATGCGGTCACAACGTCCGCCGGGATGGTCGTTCTTTTCAAGCACGGTCACTTGGAATCCGCGTTGTGCCAAATGGATCGCGGCAGTAATGCCGCCAATTCCGGCTCCGATCACAATTACGTTTTTTGTTTTCATTTCTTCTCAATTTCCAAGCAAGACCCTAAAGATTCTTAAATCTTTAGGGTCTCTGCTATAAATTTATCCCTTATCAACCCGCACAGACTGTGGCACAACCTTGTGCGTTTCAGCTTTTATCACCGGCAATGCGAACATGGATGTGAACGTATGCCATGTCATCCACAAACCAGCTCGCAAGCTTTTCCGCTCAGGGTATTCGCAGCGCAGACAATAGTTATCACGCTCAATGGCATTCAACATCCACTCGAAGCGGGCTGTATATGCGTACCCTGCCAGACGACAACGCCAGTTCTTAACCTGTGCAGTACATTCGCGCGC
>JAHDWC010000248.1 GCA_023382575.1 Anaerolineales bacterium | reverse complement strand
CGAATGTGAAGACGAAAAGCATTTCAACCTGCTCCGGCAGGATGTTATTCGCTCATTCATGTCGCTTTATCAGGAAACAAAAGATGAAACGCTCGTATCAAAGGCGCAAGCGCTGACCGCCAAAGAAAAAGACGCTAAATATCGGAAACAGTACGAAGGTCTGCTGCGGGTAAAATAAGTCGGAGGATCGACTTATGAACTGTTTCTATCACCCCACCCAACCCGCTGTTGGACAATGCAAATATTGTCAGCGCGGACTGTGCTCTGACTGCGCCGCCATTGTGGATGATGTGCTCGCCTGCCAAAACCGCCACGAAGATGAAGTCCACAAGCTGGAGCAACTCACAGCGCGCAACCTGTTCCAGTCCAAGCGCGTCGGCTCAGTCTACATGCGAAACGCCACGTTCTACGGACTGGTCGGTGTGGCGTTTGCAGGCTTCGGCTTGTGGCAGTTGAAATGGCTTGGCTTGCAGGCGGCATTGTTCATCGCATTAGGCGCTTTCCTTTTGTATGCGGCAATTGCCAATTATCTCGAAGGGAGAAAATATAAGTAATGGGCACATGGATCTGTCATCTCAGAATCGCCGAAAAACTTTTGCCGCATTTTCCCGAACTGGACAAAACCCTTTTCACCTTTGGAAACCTTGCACCTGATTCGGGTATTCCCAACGAAGATTGGACAGAGTTTGACCCACCCAAAGAAGTCACACACTACCTGCACAAGGGTGAGGGCGAATGGATGATCCGCGATCTCGACTATTACCGTGAACATCTCGCCGACCTAAATCCACAAGACGACATCCAAAAATACAGTTTCCGACTGGGGTATTTCATTCACCTTTTCAGTGACATCCTGTGGTCAAAATATATCCACCACACAACTGTTAATAGCTTCCGCGAACTGATTGATGAAGACCAAGGAAAAGCCTGGAAATTATTCAAAAAAGATTGGTACGGGCTGGATCAAGTCTACAACTACACACATAAAGACGGACTGTTCTGGCAGGTCATTCATCCAGTTCCAAACCCGCCCTCCTATCTACCGTTTATCCATGAAAACGCCCTGCACCAACAATACGATTACATTCGCAAGTTCTACAGCGAATATGACCCCTACTGGTTTGAAGAAAGAAAATATCCCTATCTTAATGAAAACACCTTGAACCGGGTTGTGGATGATACTGTAAACGCAACTCTGTTGATCCTTGAAAAAGTAAAAAAGACCGACCTCAAAAGCCTGCAAAGTTCAACCCAAATCCTCCCGGCTGAAACCATGCTCCCCTACGAAATGCCGCTTGGAGATAGCTAGTCTGCAACCCTTTTCGTTTGCCTGCGTAAAACAAATAGACATCACGAAAGGAGCAAAAATGACAGACTACAAAACCCTCACGCGGAGCAAATCCAACCGCATGATCGCAGGCGTATGCGCCGGTCTCGGTGATTATCTCAACATCGACCCCACCATCGTCCGCTTGTTGTTTGTGCTGGGTTTCTTCACCTTCAACGGCGCCATGCTGGTTGTATACCTCATCATGGCAATCGTCACCCCCGAACAATAACAAAGTGACAGTCACCTTTGAGGTGACTGTCACTTCTTAATCATCTTGCCAAGGCGAGGAAGACATCCTCCAGAGTTGGCTCGCCTCTCTCGATCTTCTCGACCTGAATATTTTTACTGCTTAAGAGGTTTTGCAACGCCTCTTCACTGACCCGTTGGCTGATGACTCGTAAGTGGTCTCCCGCCAACCCGACGCGTTCCACACCCTCCAATTCGAGCAGGTGATCCAACCCCTGCTCGAGCGGATGCGCGAACACCTCCCACACATCGCCTTTGATAATTGACTTTTTCAGATTCGTCGGCGTATCCATCGCCAGCAATTTACCATCGCGCATCACGCCTACGCGCTCGCAGTATTCGGCTTCGTCCATATAGTGTGTAGTGACAAAGACCGTCACACCCGTTTCGGCAAGTTGATAGATCAAGTCCCAGAAGGCGCGGCGGGCAGTGGGGTCAACACCCGATGTGGGTTCGTCGAGGAAGAGCAGTTTGGGTTGATGAACAAGCGCAATTCCCAACGCAAGCCGCTGCCGCCAGCCAGTAGACAGATCCCTTGTCAGCGTGGTCTCATGCCCTGAGAGATCGACCAATTCCAACGTTTGATTGATGCGATCTTTATCCGTAATGCCATAGACGCCGCCGTAAAAGGTCAAATTTTCAAGCGTGGTCAGGTCATCATAAATGGCAAACTTCTGCGACATGTATCCAACCTGCGCGCGGACTTCCTCACTCTGACGGACGACATCGTATCCCAAAACCGTAGCTTCGCCTTCACTGGGTGCGAGCAGTCCAAGCAACATACCTTGATGAACCTCAAAGTTAATGTGATCCACGGCCAGGAAATTGTCAAAACGTCGCGTAAGATCTTGAACGGAGATGACGATCTCAGGCATGGTTTGACTCCGATAAAGCGATAAAGACATCTTCGAGCACCGGCGGCACAGAGCGGAGTTCATCCACATGCCCACCCGCCTGTTTGATCTCGGTCTTCAAGCGCTTCAACACCACCTTGGATTTTCCATCGCTGACGCGAATGTGCAATCGATCTCCAAAGGCTTGGACATCTTCGACATCCTCATCCTGATGCGCGACATGACGAAGCGTATTTAGTGGAGAGCCACGCAATTCGAGCACGCGTCCATTGAGTCGCGCGCGCAAGTTAGACGGCGTGTCTTCGGCGATGATCTGTCCATTCTTCATGAAGCCCACCCGATGACAGCGCGAGGCTTCATCCATGTAGGGGGTGGAAATAATGACGGATACCCCCCTCTGGCTCCCCCCATTTTCTCCGAAAATGGGGGGAGAATCAAAGTAGGGGGGCGCAACCAACTTGATAACCAGTTGCCAAAAGTCTTGTCGAGTCACCGGGTCAACGCCGGTAGTGGGTTCATCGAGCAATAGCAAGCGCGGGCGAGTGACCAGCGCGGAGGCAAGCCCAAGTTTCTGCTTCATGCCACCAGAGAGTTGACCGGCGCGGCGGTCTTTGAATTTTTCCAAGCCGACGAATTCCAAAATTTCCATCGAACGCGGCAGCCACTCAGTGGAGGAAAGTCCGCGCACCTCGGCAAAGAAGCGGATGTTCTCCAGCACGGTCAGGTCTTCGTACATCGAAAAGCGCTGCGAAAGATAACCGATGGTCGAGCGCGCCTGTTCGGTCTGCTTCAACACGTCATAGCCGCAGACTTCGATGGAGCCGCGACTCGGTTTCAACGCACCCACCAGCAGCCGCATGGTGGTGGTCTTCCCCGCTCCATCCGAACCGACGAGTCCGTAAATTTCGCCGGGTGCGATTCGGAGCGAGACGCCATTTACAGCTTGGGTATCGCCAAAGTGTTTGTGCAAATTCTCTGCGTGGACGAGATAATCCATCATTTCAATTCTCGCTAAATTTTGTTGGGCGTAAGATAACGAACGCTTCTGTGCGTCCCAATTCTTCCAGTTGGGCGCGGCTGGGACGACGCGGCAAACCATGCGCCTTTTCCATGATCAACCCAACCATGCGCGGATGTCTTTGCAAGCGAACTTCCAAAAAATCGGCAAAGCGTGATGGATCAGTGACAACTTCGGCGGTGCCATGAAAGCTCTTCGCGCCCACGCGGACATCCACCTGCGGGGATGACTGAATATTCCGCACCCAATCCGCTTTGACTCCGCGCGCCGCACCGACGTAATAATCCACGCCGATCTTTTCATATTGAAGAGGTGTCACCCGCTTCAGCCCCGACCTTCTGCCTGTAGTGGTCAAAAGGAGAATGATCCTGCCGATCAGCCGCCCCAGTCCGATGGCATACAGCACGCGATGAATCTTCTGGATATTCTTCATATTCGCCCAATCGAACCTGACCGAACTCATGGAAGCATCCTTTCAACCTACCAACTATTCAACTACTTGAACACCACATCCGCTGGCATGCCGATCTTCAACATCCCATCCGAGTCTTGTATACTCAACTTGATGGCAAAGACCGTACTCGAGCGCCCTTCCACCGTTTGGACATTGCGTGGAGTGAATTCGGCTTTATCCGCAATTTGAATGACAGCCGCATCGAAGGTGACATCGGGGAAGGAGTCCACGGTCAGTGTGGCAGATTGACCGAGCGAAATCTCGCCGTAATGGTTTTCGGGAATGTAGACCGTGATGGTCATTTCGTTGATGTTTCCAAGAGTCAGTGTTGTTGCGCCAGGCTGGACAAACTCACCCGGTTCGACGTTGCGTGTGAGCACGACTCCGCTCATCGGCGCATTGACCGTCAGTTTGGCGATCTGCGCATCGATCAAGGCGAGACTTGCTTCGGCTTGAGCCAGCGCGGACTTCGCCTTGTCCAATTCCTTCGCGGCGGTAATCACAACAGGAGATTGTTCACCCGTCTGCAAAGTCAAGAGGCGGGCATACGCAGCGTCATAGCGCTGTTGGGCAACGAGGACCTGTCCGCGCGCGTATTCGACATCTTCTACGGCTTCGGTATCGAGCAAGTCATCATATTCCTCTTGCGCATCTTCGAGATCGGTCAGGGCTTCATCGTAATAATCCTGTGCGGCGTCGCGCAGACCGGTATTATCGGAGGCATCATCAGCCTGGTCTTTGACTTGCTCCGCAATCAAAAAAGCGGCGCGGGCTTCGGAAAGTTTCTTTTCCGCATCCACATAATCAGCGGTATCCAGACGATTGATAACTTTATCGAGATTTTCAAGTGCATCATTGACAGCAACTTCCGCGGCGTCAAGTTCTACCTGTGCGGCAGCGATTTGATCGTCCTGTTCGATGTACCAATTCGGCTGGTCGAATTCGCTGGGGGC
>JAHDWC010000247.1 GCA_023382575.1 Anaerolineales bacterium | reverse complement strand
GGTCTATATTTGTCACGACATCACCGCTTTGAAGGAGTTGGAAGGCGAGCTTCGCAAACTCAACACCAAGCTGGAAGATCGGGTTCAAGAACGCACGCGGGAATTACAGGAAGCGTATGAATCCATGCTGGAGGGATTTGCGCGCGCCCTGGAATTGCGAGATAAGGAAACCGAAGGTCACTCGCGCCGCGTCACAGAACATACCTTGAAGATCGCCCAGAACATGGGCATCGCCGGGCAGGAACTTGAAGACATCCGCAGTGGATCGATTCTGCACGACATCGGCAAGATCAGCATTCCGGACGAAATCCTGCACAAAAAAAGCAGGCTTACTCCGGAGGAACGTAAGATTATCGAAACACATCCCGAAACCGCGTATAAGCTGTTGTCACCGATCCAGGTGCTGAACAAGGCATTGGAAATTCCATATTCCCATCATGAAAAATGGGATGGGACGGGGTATCCGCGCGGCTTAAAAGGCGGGGAGATTCCTCTCGCCGCGCGCATCTTCGCCGTCGCCGACGTTTGGGATGCGCTCAGTCATGACCGCCCATATAACAAAGCCTGGGAACGCGAAAAGATCATCGAGTATTTTCGCGAACAGTCCGGCAAACATTTCGATCCCATGATCGTCAAAATCTTTCTCGTCATGGTCGAAAAAGGCGAGATATAATCACTTCACCATCCTTAGGAATTCACTGGAGAGACTGAACGAATGCTTGATCAGATTTACGTCGTAGGACACATTAACCCTGATACCGACTCCATCGCCTCGGCGATGGGATATGCCTGGCTGCTTCGCGAACGCGATGACGCCAACACAATCGCCGCACGCGCCGGAGCGCTTAATCCGCAAACCTCGTGGGTACTCAAAACCCTTGGGCTGGAACCTCCTGTTCTGTTGACCGATGCTTCACCCCGTTTTGAATCGGTCATGCAGAGGCTCGACAGCCTCACGCCTGATTCACAGCTTGGCATGGCCTGGACGCTCGCCAGCCGCACAGGCGGACTCGCCCCCATCGTCAACGAAGATGGTACGCCGTACGGCATCATCAATGGCATGAGCCTGTTCCAATACTTCACCGACGTGCTGGGACCGCGTCCCGGCAACACTACCGTGCGCGAAATGATGAATGCATCCTGCAAGGATGCGGCCAACACCAGCGTCCCAAAATTTCAAGCGAATGCACACATCCGCGATTCGCTCAACCGCATTCTGCGCGCCGAGATCGACGATTATTGGGTCGTGGACGAAAACGGGCTGTATCTCGGTATCGCCCGTCAACGCAACATCCTTAATCCGCCGCGTCTCAAAATCATCCTCGTCGATCACAACGAACCACGTCAGTCGATTGCGGCGCTGGAAGAAGCCGAACTGTTGGAGATTTTGGATCATCATCGCCTCGGCAATCCCTATACCCACCAACCCATCCGCTTCACCGTGGATGTGGTCGGATCGACTTCAACGCTCGTCACAGAGCAAGCTACAGAGGCGGGCCTCTCCGCGCCGCCAGCCATTGCGGGTGCGCTTCTCGCCGGACTGGTATCGGATACGCTCATCCTGACTTCTCCGACCACCACAGCGCGTGACAAAGCCGCCGCCGAGCGTCTGGCGCGTTGGGCTTTCGTTGGCGGGAGTCCGCTCAAAGGTGAGACGCTTGAATCATATGGCAAGGCAGTGCTCTCGGCAGGAGCTGGTCTCTCCAACCGCAAGCCAGAGGAAGTCGTCAGCACTGACATCAAACCATTTGAAAGCGGCGGATTTAAATTCGCTGTCGCCCAAGTGGAAGTGACCGACATCATGCAGCTTGGCGAACACCTCGACCCGTTGAAGGAAGCGCTCAATGACCTGCGCGACAAACGTGGACTGGACTTTGTCATGCTGCTCGTCACAGATGTGGTGCGTGGTTCGAGCCGCTTGATCCTCTCGCAGCCTGCGCCGCCCGTCTTGAACGACTTGCCATATCCGCCCCTGCCTGATGGCACACGCGATGCACCCGGCGTAGTTTCGCGCAAAAAACAATTATTGCCAGCCGTGCTGGGATTGCTGGAAAGATAAACTTCCACAGGGGCGAGATGATCTCGCCCTTAAATTATCCATTTCTATGAATTCAATCTATCAAGCGCTTTCTGAACTCGAAAAAACGAATGGTTCTGCCGCACTTTGCACAGTGGTCAAGAGCGAAGGCTCCACACCAAGGCATGTGGGCAGTAAGATGCTGGTCTATCCTGACGGAAAGTTTATCGGCACGGTCGGCGGCGGGGATTTGGAACACCGCGTCCTCGACGAAGCCTGGATGGCTCTCAGCGACGGCGAGCCGCGTTTTCTACATTACAACATGGCTGACCCCTCACGTGGCGATCCTGGCGTGTGTGGAGGTCAGGTGGAGGTCTTTGTGGAGCCAATTCTTCCCGCCCCTACCCTTGTCGTCATTGGCGCAGGACATGTGGGCAAGGCTGTCGTCCACCTGGCAAAGTGGCTGGGATTCCGCGTCGCCGTCAGCGATGATCGGGCGGAGTTCTGCACGCCCGAGTCCACGCCTGGTGCGGATGAATATCATCCCGTAGAGATGGGTAAGCTAACAGAACGCCTCAATATCACACGACAAACCTATCTGGTGGTGACCAGCCGTGGCTCCAGTGTGGATGCGCTTGGTCTGCCCAGCCTCTTAAAATCTGAAGCAGGGTACATCGGGGTCATCGGTTCAAAGCGACGCTGGGCAACCACGGTCAAGGCGTTGAAGAAAAATGGTGTGGATGATAAACTGATTGAAAGGGTCCACTCACCGATGGGGTTGGAATTGCAGGCGGAGACGCCCGAAGAGATCGCTGTGAGCATCATGGCGGAAGTGTTGATGGTGCGTGACAAGGGAACGGGCAGTCCGATGAAGTCTTCCGAGAAATCTGGTACACTTTAATCATCACAATTCCAGAAAGAGAAAGGGACATGAGCGAACGAAAAATCTTTATCACCGAGTATGACCTAAAACGCCTGCGTGACTTGCTCGCCGATTCAATGAGCACGGAATACCGCAATAGCGCGTACCTGAAACAATTGGACGAAGAATTGAAGCGCGGACAGGTAGTCGCACCAACCGAGGTGCCGGCAGATGTCATCACCATGAATTCCCGCGCGCTTCTGCTCGACCTGGAAAGCAACGAAGAAATGGAATACACGTTGGTCTTTCCACAGGATGCCGATCCTTCCGCTGGGAAGATTTCCATCCTCGCGCCGATCGGCACCGCCATGCTTGGCTATCGTGAAGGCGAGACGTTCGCATGGCAGGTCCCAGATGGGTTGAGGAAGATCAAGGTCATCAAGATCATCTTCCAGCCGGAAGCTTCCGGCAATTTCGATTTGTAAATATCAGGGAGCACAGAAATGCTGTGCTCCTTTTTTTGTGCAACGATACGGCAGGAATTTCGTATGAAATAGGAGAAACGGTTCTTGTACCTGCAAATCAGTTGGACTATAATCAAGACGTTATCTACCGAAAAGGAGAAAAGACATGGCTAGAATTTTTGATGTCATTGAATATCCCAATGAAATGAGCGACGAGATCGTGCATCGCTTCCCTGAAGAAGGCATCGGGGATTATCGCATCGGCTCGCAGGTGATTGTGCGCGAAAGTCAGTGGGCGGTCTTCTACCGCGACGGCAACGCGCTGGACGTGTTCAAACCGGGACGCCACACGATTGCAACCGCCAACGTTCCATTGCTGATTGATTTCATCGGCAAGGCATTCAATGACCGCACTCCCTTCCCCGCGGAAGTGTACTTTGTTTCGCGCAAGGAATTTGCAAACAAGAAATGGGGCACTCCGCAGCCGATCATCGTCCGCAATCCGGGCATGGGCTTGGGTGTGGCTTTGCTTCAAGGCTTTGGGACGTACTCCTTCCAGGTAAAAGACCCGCAGCAATTCGTAACTCAGATCGTTGGTGTCCAACACACCTACCGCACCAGCGATATCGAGGAACGCCTGCGCACCATGCTGCTCTCCAAACTTCAGGATGTGCTCGGCGAAACGGGCGCAAAGAACTCCGTTCCTGAAATGATCGGCTTGACCGAGGAAATCGGCGCTGCCGTCCGCGCGAAGTCAAAGGACGATTTCGAAGCCATCGGTCTGACGCTCAAGACTTTCTACATCGGCAATCTCAAGCCGAGTGAAAAGTCTGCGCAGGAATTGCGTGATATGGGCATGCTCGATATGGCGACGTACACCCAACTGCAAGCCGCAGATGCGATGCGTGATGCTGCCAAGAACGAAGGTGGCGGCGCAGGTCTGACGGCTGGTATTGGTGCAGGCATGGGCATCGGGAACTTGATCCAGCAAGCGACTGCTGGTGGCATGCAGCAAGGACAGCAGCAATCCCAGTCCAATGGAGGCTCACAAGCCGCCGCAGGCATCCCGGATGTGATGACTCCTGCCGAAGCTGCTGCCATTCTGAAAGTTTCGGAAGAAGATGTCAAAGCCGCCATCGAAGCTGGCGATTTGAAAGCCAAGAAACTCGGTAACGCTTATCGCATCAGCAAGGCGTCTTTAGAAGATTTCTTGAAGGGCTAGTTTACTAAACATAAAAGAGGCTTTCCATATGGAAAGCCTCTTTTTATTTTCTTTTATTCTGTTGTAAAATCAAGGCGCAATAAGCTGGGCAGGAAAATACTCAAAGAATATTTTTGTGAGGGAAATTATGTCGGACAAATTACAACAAGCCATCACAGCCATCAAGTCCGGTCAAAAACAAGTCGGCCAACAGTTGCTTGCCAGGGTCATTCAGGAAGAACCGAATAACGAAGTTGCCTGGTTATGGATGTCTGCTGTGGTGGACGAAGATAAACGAGGGTACTGCATCGAGCATGCCCTAAAGATCAACCCGAATAACCTTCAGGCGCA
>JAHDWC010000246.1 GCA_023382575.1 Anaerolineales bacterium | reverse complement strand
ATTCGACATTGGACTTTTCCATGGAGGAATCACCCTGGCTGAAGAGGATCTCCACATCGTAGCCGGCCTCTGTCAGCGCCTCGCGGAAGCGGGTTTCATCCTGGATCCAGCGCGGTTCATCTTTGGTAGGCAGAACGATGCCCACGGCCAGTTCAGTTGATTCTTCTCCGGCAGGGGTAGTGCCACCGCAAGCCGCGAGAATCATCGAGGCAATCATCAGTATGGCAGCTAAACCATACAACGTCTTTTTAGACATTTTCTTCTCCTTGTTTGATTAGTTATGAATGACCGAACACGAAACAATCAGTTTTAAATTCCGCAACCACCTCCTTTCCAGGGAATAAAAAACGAAGCTTTCCATCCGCGCAAAATGGAATTGCTTCGTTACAAAAAACAAATTTGGAAATAAAATGACGACCGCAACATATCATTCCTTCTGTAATAAGGTAAAGATTTACGGACCCGTACTCGTTGCAAGATCACCCGTTTGGGGAATTTACAACTTGTTTCTTTAGAATATTCTATTGATTTTGATGGGGCTTGAATACACTTAAATTGTCAGAGAATCGCCCAAATTCCCCCATTTCATTAGGGGAAACCCCCCAAATTAGGCTGTCACCAATGGATGCGGACTGGGAATCTCTACTTGCAGGATCATACCGTTCCCCCGTGAAGATTCGATGTTCATCGTCCCTCGCAGCAAAGCTACCCGCTCACTGATTCCCACCAGCCCAAAGTGTTTATTCGCTGCAAGCGATGACAGGTCCGCTGGAACAGCCAACCCGTGACCATCATCCTCCAAACGCACCAATAAACTGGCGGAGGGAGTCCGCTGAAGCGACAGGCGGACGCGGCTGGCGTCGGCATGTTTGCGGATATTGTTCAATCCCTCCTGAACGATGCGAAACACGGAAAGCTCAATGGTCTCAGGGAGGCGTCCAAGCGCCGGGTCGATCTCCACTTGAATTGGGATGCTGTTGCGTTCCGACCATTCATGTGCCATCGAATCGATTGCTGCTGAAAGCCCGTGATGATCGATGGTGGGGGGACGCAGGTCGCTGCAAATTTGCCGTAATCCGCTGACCACATCCCGAATCCCCTGCCGAATTGTCCCCAAATTCTGCTGCAAGGTGGGAGATGACTCGCTGTTTTCGATCTCTTCCAGACGATAATTAAAACTCAGCAAATCTTGAATCACCTGATCGTGGATCTCACGCGCCAGAGCCTTACGCTCATCTTCACGTTCTGTGATCAACCGTCGCTGGGTGGCTTGAAGCGCAGCATTCAGTTGATCGAGCGCATCGACTTGATTTTCAAGATAATCGAATAACTTTCGGTTCAGGGAAGTACGCGCCTCCAAACTTTCCTGAAGCGTGACCTGGGTCTTGCGCAGTTCCTCCGCCTGTTGCTGTGCGTTGTGATAACTTTCCAGCGCCCAGATAAGCGGCGTGACCTGTTCTCTGCGCGAAGAACCAACGATCAATTCGACAATATCTCTTGGCACGGATTCGGAGGTGCGGCGATCTGCCACCAGCCTTCCTTCATATAAGACCAGAATTCGGTCGGTGACTGTGAACAGGTGGGTGAGGTCGTCACTGCTGATGATGACCGAGGTGCCGCGGCTGGCAATTTCCTTGATCTTTGCCATCAAGATCTTCTGACGCTCAAAGCTAAGCGCAGGGATGATATCGTCCAAAAGCAAAAGCCGGCAGGGACGATAGAACGCGCGGGCAACGGTTAATAACTGACGTTGTTCATCGGTTAGGTTGCGGACACGGGCGTGAATCAACTCACGAGGGAGGTCAAACTCTTCGAGCAGTTGGATGGCGGAGCGTGTCATCCGATCCCAATCGATGACACCCAGCGTGTCCATTTTTCTGATCTCGCGCCCAAGCATGATGTTTTCGATGACGTCGAATTGTTCCACCAAGCCGGATGTGCGTCGAGTGGTTTCGTTGCGAAAGTCGTGATCGTACAGAAATGGATTGCCGCTGTTGAATTGATCGATGGGGCTTGAGATTTGATATATGGTTTCGATCCCCAATTTTTGGGCCTGGTTGCGGTTCGTGAAGCGCCGCGCAATACCATCTACATAAATGGTCCCTGAGGAGGGCGGCATTACGCCATTGAGTAGATGAAACAAGGTGGACTTCCCCGCTCCCTGCCGACCGACTAATCCCAAAATTTCGCCGCGCGCAATCGAAAAACTGACATCCCTTAAAACAGGGAGGCGGTCAAAGTTTTTTGACAGTCCATCGGCAAATATAAAAGGCATATCCATACGGGCATTTTAACCTGATTTTGACGCCAATATCGGTAGGGAATGCCCGAAACAAATTTGCATCAACTAGTCAGTTGATATTCTTTGGGGCATAATAGGCGCATGGAAATTACACAGGTATTATTGGCAGACGACCATACCGTCGTCCGCGCTGGTTTGCGAAACGCGCTGGAAGGATTAAAAAATATCAAAGTGGTTGGCGAAGTGGGGAATGGGCACGAACTGAAAAAGGCGCTCGAAGAACAACGCATCGACCTGTTGGTGATGGACGCCAACATGCCCGAATTTGAACCCATCTCGGCGGCGAGAGAAATCAAAGCCAAATATCCCGCTTTAAAGATTCTGATCGTCAGCGCTTACAACGATGAAACATACGTGGTTGGGTTGCTCAAAGCCGGCGTGGATGGATATCACCTGAAAGATCAACCCCTTGCAGACTTGCAACTCGCCGTGCAACGGATTCTGATGGGGGAACGTTGGATCACCAGCTCATTGCTCTCGCGTCTCGCCGACCATCAAGCTGCTCCTGCTCGTTCTGGAAATGTCCCCTGGCTGACGAAACGTCAGCGCGAACTGCTTCAACTCTTGGCGCAAGGAGCTGATAATCGCACGATTGCCAGTGCATTGGATATTAGCGTCAAAACGGTCGAAAATCATCTCACTGCTCTTTATAAAATCCTCGGCGTGGACAGCCGCATGAAGGCAATGAATTACGCCTTACATCATCCTGAAGTGCTCGCCACCAGCGGACAAGAAATGGTCGAGATGGAACCTGCTCCTTCTGGCGAAGGCAATCTGAGCATCATGGTCGTGGACGACAATCCGCGCTATCGCCAACAGCTTTGCCGTCTGATCGGGAAGATCGCTCCCGCATCCGTGATTTATGAGGCGGATAGTATCGCTGAAGCGCTGCGGATTGGCGAAAAGGTCAAACCCGATCTGAGTCTTATTGATGTTGTATTAAATGACGAAGATGGCATCCTCTGCGCCAGCCGTCTGAAAAGTGTGTCACCCTCCACGCGCATGGTGCTCATCAGCGCCTACCCTGACCGCGAATTTCGAAGACGGGCACTCTCCACAGGAGCCATCGCCTTTTTAGATAAAAAAGACTTGGACACTGCCTCTGTTCGCCAGGTCATCGAAGATGCGTTTCGGTAGCGAACAAAAATCCAGAGGGGATTAGCAAACAAACTACTTCATTTAATCGAGCAAACCCTTGACTTAGAGTTCACTCTAAATGTTACACTGCGCCTCAGGTACCATGGAGCCTCGATTAACTCACCACAGCATTACAAACAGGTTGGAATCAGCCATGATTCCAACCTCACAGCCTAAAATTTATCCCCCATTTGGGTACTTTTTAGGTAAAAATAGCTGTTTTTGTTTGCAAAGGAGGATGATTTATATTATAAGTAAAGCATCAATTGATTGGTACACGCCGAATCTTTGGACCGGGGAACCCAACTTTCCGGGGCGAAACAACGTTATCGTTGTAGAGCAAGTCTTCTGTTCTAGCCCGACAGCTAACCTCGTAGGCGTCGAAGATCACGTAAGGAATACCTTCATAAGTGGTGTTTCAAGTCGTGAGTCTTCGCATCTGCGAAGGGAATGTCGGATAAACAAAGACTTGTTTTATTTTAAGTAAGGAGAACACAATGTATAACTTCTACAACAATCTTCCAGAAAAGCGCAACACCTGGAGAAATGCCTACGAGATCAAAGCGGCCGCTCTCGAACACGAAAAGCGGCGCTTCCAGGAAGACCATAACCCGTCGGCGAGACCCCAGACGATTGGCAGGCGAAAGTCGGGATGGAATGCCATCTTGAAAGCAACTGCCCGTCTGCTGACCATCCTGATCGGATAGAAATCTGAAGATAACAAAAAGAGCAGAGTCTGATAACGACCCTGCTCTTTTTGTTTACATGGCTCACAACATTATCCGCCTCTTACCTGACCTTGAGCTGTTTTGCCGTCCCAAACAGTTTTATACGCTCTACGTTCTTATTGAACCAGCTTAAGTTGCTTTGCCAAAGAGACAGCCTGCATGCGACTGTTCACATTTAGCTTGGAGTAAATATTCCCAAGATGTGTTTTGACGGTACTTTCTGAGACTGAAAGCTTCTTCGACATCTCACGGTTGGAATAGCCTTCACTAAGCAATTGAAGGATCTCCCGCTCGCGTATCGAAATTGAAGCGGATGCAGAAAGTTTTTCCATCTCTTCTTTCGTAGGCCAAACCTTCCCTGAAGAAGAGACGAGCGTTTTCAATAATTTATTGAGAAAATTATGCGCTTCACTGCTCAAACTTTGGGTTTCCATCACAAGCGAGAGAATCGGCATGCAGTCTTCTCCCCAATTCAAGAAGGGGCGGATGAACCGTTCAGGGGCAGAGAGGCGGACAGCTCCCAACATCACTTGAACCGATTGGTTGATCTTATTTTGCCAAAACAACGCCAAAGACAGCAGGATTCGAACTTCCTGGAGCGGTTCAATGACAATAAGATTGGGGAATTTATCGATGATATCCCATAAGATGCCTTCCGCTTCCTGAAACTGTCCTTTTTTCAAAAATAGTTCTGCATGGGCTTGCTGCAATAAGTGGTGCTCCACCTCGAGGGGTTTTTCCAGGAGG
>JAHDWC010000245.1 GCA_023382575.1 Anaerolineales bacterium | reverse complement strand
GGCACGCCGCCACAGATGTTCTGCGTATTTTCCAGACAAATCAAACGCGTAATGGTACGGTGAGAATCGTCGGGTTGAATCGAAGCGCGGATGTCATCCAGACGAAGCGTGCCATCCTTTTGATTCGAGATGGGATGCGGATAAATCCCACCCAATGCCGCCATCCCGCCTGCTTCGTTGACGTAAATGTGAGACTTGTCGCCAACGATGACTTCCTCACCACGCGAACAGTGGACAAGCAACGCAAGCAAATTGCCCATCGTGCCCGAAGGGACGAACAATGCCGCTTCCTTGCCGAGCATCTCAGCAGCTTTTTCTTGAAGTTTGTTGACGGTTGGGTCGTCGCCGTAGACGTCATCGCCAACTTCGGCTTCTGCCATGGCTTCGCGCATTTCAGGTGTGGGCTTGGTGACGGTGTCGGAGCGCAGGTCGATGTAGTCGATATCACTCATATCGTTTCACCTCTTCAAGCACATTCTTCAACTCATCCGGCAATTCCGCCTCAAACGTGCGCGGACTTTTTTCATCCGGCAAAAGAATTTTTAACCGATAGGCATGTAAAAAATGACGAGAAATCTCCACGCCGGAATTTCGTCTGCCATAGACTGCATCACCGACGATGGGACATCCCAAAAACTGACAATGCAAACGAATCTGATGCGTGCGTCCAGTCAGCGGGTGAAATTCCAGCAATGAGTGATTCTTAAAGGTTTCAAGCGTTTTATATTCGCTGACGGCTTCACGTCCCTTGCCCGGTTGGACGATTGCCATCTTCTTGCGATGACTTGGGTCCCGCCCAATTGGCGCTTCCACGCGACCTTTCGGCGTGGGCGGTTTACCATCCACAAGGGCGAGATAGGTCTTCTCCACTTTTCGCAAACGGAATTGGTCTTGCAGCCAATTATGTGCGCGTTCGTTCTTGGCAAGGATGATCAGACCAGACGTCTCTTTATCGAGGCGATGCACGAGACCGGGACGTTCCTCGCCGCCAATGCCCTCCATATCCGGATCATACCCGAGGACCGCATTGACCAGCGTGCCGGAATAATGTCCCGCCGCCGGGTGGACGACCATGCCTGCTGGTTTATTGACCACGATCAAGTCATCGTTCTCGAAAATAATATCCAGCGGAATATCTTCTGCGACAAGTCCGCTCGGCACAGGCGGCGGGATGCGAACTTCCACTTCATGTCCGTCTTCGAGCATTTGTCCCGCCTTTTTCGCGACCACACCATTGACCGAGACAAACCCATCCGCGATCAAACCCTGGATGCGTGCGCGCGAAAACTCTGGCAGACAGGAGACAAGATATTTATCCAGCCGGTCGGGGACTCGTTCGTCGAAATAAAAGCTTTCGATGCGATCACTCATGATGTTCCTCTGAGGGTTGAGGTTCAGGCTTGTTCGGTGCATTCCGCTCATGCACCCAATACAGGATCAACAACATCGCCACGCTGATATTAATACTCGCATCGGCGACATTGAAAATGTAGAAATTTCCCACCGAAACGAAATCTGTCACAGCGCCAATAGTTAGACGGTCGATCAAATTGCCAACTGCGCCGCCGAGATATAACCCGGCTGCCACCCACGTCCACGTATTTTCGGTTTCCAACTTGAAAACATAATACAGGATTCCAAGCACGATCAATAACACCATGACCGTAAGCAGCATACTGCTATCCTGAAACATGCCGAATGACACGCCTCTATTTTGGATGTGGCGCAGGCGCGCGTACGGCTCCAACCAGGTCAACGACTCGGGCAGCCACGATGTATTCAAAGGGATGTTCTGAATCACCAGCCATTTCGTCCATTGATCGAGCGCAACCAGCACTCCTGCTACGAGAAAAAGGATAAAAAATCGCCTGCTGCGAGGCTGATTTTTTTCCTCCACGTTCAATTCTTCAATCATTAAATAACTAACCTTCCTTCACAGAATCAATGGATACCTCAACAGGAGGAGGCGTGCCACCATCCTTTAATTTTTCCTGTCTCTCTTTGATCCAAACTCCCAGCAACAGCACCAGCACTCCCACCGTGATGGAGGCGTCGGCGATGTTGAAGACCGGGAAGCGCAGAATGGAAATGAAATCTGTCACTTTGCCCATCAGTAGACGGTCGATCAAATTGCCAGCCGCACCGCCCAACTGCAAGCCCATCGCCAGTTTCAGAGTCCAATCTTCATGTTGTGTATTCGGGAAATAAAAGATCAACGCACCGATGACGATAAACGCCAAAACCGTAAAGACCAAATTCCCGTTTTGGAACATGCCAAAGGCCGCACCGCTGTTATACCAATGCACGATACGCGCATATGGACTCAGCCACGCCAGCCATTCTGGCAACCATTCACCGGCAAATTCGATGTTTGCACGAACCCACCACTTCGTCCATTGGTCAAGCGCAATCGAGATACTCGCCACCCCAAAGAACAAAAAATAATCAAAAAACTTGAAACGCAACTCTCACCTCAACTCAAATAGTCGGCTTATTGTACCGCACCCACATAGACCCTCGGCACGCGCGCGCTGAAGTTCGTCAAAATCTCGTATTCACTCGTGCCAGCCCAATCCGCCAGCTCTTCTACGCTAATATCGTCACCCAACAAGATCGCCTCGTCACCCACATTGATCTCGTCATCGCCCACATCCACCATAAACTGATCCATGCAGATGCGCCCCACTTGCGGATACGATTTGCCATTGATGATGACTCGCGCTTGATTCGTCATGCGGCGGAAGTATCCATCGGCATAGCCGCACGGGATGGTGACAATGCGCGTCGGACTCCCCTCTGCCTGCCACAACGACCCATAGCTGACCGGACGCCCAGGCGGAACGATCTTGCTATAAGACACACGCGATTTCCAAGTTGCAATGGGTTTCACATCAAGGGTTCTTTCAAGGTCACGTCCTGGGTACACGCCATAGAACAATACGCCGGGACGAACCATGTCCATGTGACCATCGGGCAGATTCAAAATTCCGCCTGAATTACAGATGTGACGCATTGGGGTCGCCAAACTGCGTTTTTCGTAGAAGCGCAAGATTTCCTGAAACCGTTCAAGTTGCAGTGAAGGCAAGACAGGTTTGATGGAATTGAAACTGGGGATCTCGCCACCCGATTCAACAAGTTCCGAATTTGCGAGATGACAGTAAATGCCCTCTATCTCCAAGTGACTACACGAAAGGGACTGCTGGAGGAAGGGTTCAGCTTCATATTCATGGACGCCCACCCGTTCCATGCCTGTGTCAAATTTGAGGTGGACTTTCATCCGCTGGCGGGTGGATTCTGCCAACTGGTCTGCAGCAGCCAACAGGTCAGGCGAGGAGGCGCTGAGGGTTAAGTCATGTTCGAGGAAAAGCGGCAGTTGCTCGATCATGATTCCGCCAGCAACAAGGATCGGTGCTTTGATTCCCAGACTGCGCAGATAAATCCCCTCTTCCACAAGAGCGACGCCAAAGTAATCGATATATGGTTCGATGAATTTGGAAACGCCTTCCATGCCATGACCATAGGCATTGGCTTTGAGCATCGGCATGATCTTTGCCGGCGCAACGTGCGCACGAATGGCTTCGACGTTTCGTTTGAGTTGATTGAGATCGACTTCAAGATAGGTTGGACGCATTATTTTTTATACCAGTGATATTCGACATCGGGTTCAGATTCAGGCGGCGGACTGACGCCAAACTTCTCGGCGATAAATCCGTTCTTTTCGTAGAAGGCGCGTGAGATTTTATTCGCTTGGTCGGTTTTCAGCCAGAGATGATTTGGGAACATCGAACGCGCGTGCTCGATCAGCGCCAAGCCAATGCCGCGTCGATGAAATTTCGGGTCTACATAGAGGCGGTCGATATAATCGTTTTGCATGCCGATGAAACCCACCGGAACGCCGTCCAGCTCATACACCCAGATCTGATTCTCTGGCACAACCACATTGCGAAAAAATTCGCGCGCTCCCTGAAATTCATAGCCCATGCGCTGCACAAGTTCCGGCTCGGCAAGCTCGATGGCTTCGAACCAAAATTTACAGATCTGTTCAAAATCTTCCTGACGAAATTGTCGGATCATCATCCTCTCTCCTAAAATAAACGAACGGCTTACGCCGTCCGTTTATTTTACTTGATACCGATAAGTCAGGTGGCTGTGGTGGATGTCATTTGGGCCAGGCGCCGATGATCGCACCCATCACCACCAATGTGATCAGATGATTGCCCTGCTCAAGCACCCATGCCTTCAAACGATCTGCAAATAATTTGTTGGTGAGGCTGGAGGGACCGACAAGCCCCAGCCACAACAAAAATCCGGTCAATGCGCCTGAGCCAAGCGTCACGCCACCAGACAGACTCCCCAAAGCATTGACCATCAACGCCATGAACACAGCCTGTACAAAAGAGGCAAAGATCACCCCGCCCCACACCAGTCCCATGCCAAGCGAGCCAGACATATCCTGTCCGGCGCTTGTAGACGGATCACCCTTGCCAATGGCTTTCCACCACATCGGGAAAAATGTCTTCGGTCCAAACCAGACGCCGCCAATAACCATGCTCGCCAACACACACGCAGCCACAGCCAACCAATTGACCGCATTAAAGTCCATTTTTGTCTCCTTAATAAAAAAGTTTCTTTCATATTAATAGAAAATATGTTCTAATGCAAATTAAGGAATTTTTTCACAGATAAAAAAGACCCGCCGTTTCCGGCGGGTCCGCTTCAGACTACCCGATAGTGGATTCTCGTCTCGAAGTTAAATCTTCCCCGCTACATAATCCAACACATCGATCTTGGTCAGGATACCCACTGGGCGGCTATGCTCCACGACGATCAAGGCATATCCCGCCGTCAGAGACGGCATTGCCTCTTCAAGCGGAGTCTCCGGCGGGAAAACCGCTCCAGCATTCTGCACAAGCGGATCGATGGATTCATCATTGCTATGTTC
>JAHDWC010000244.1 GCA_023382575.1 Anaerolineales bacterium | reverse complement strand
ATTGTTGCTGAACAGTTGGATAAATCATATAAACTACATCAGTCTACTGATTTTGTGTTATTAAATCTAGTTTGCGATATTTTTGAAAAATATCTTAATAAAGAAAAAACGCCGATGGGCTTATCTATTAATACGGTGTTCAATCATGTGATGAATTGGATCACTCGCGATTTAGGATTTCGCTCAGTCTACATCTTGCTAGATGGTGTAGATGGATTTCCGGAGCTTGCTTCCTCGCCTGGTTTCGCAGCGCAGTCGCTTATTCAGTTTTTCGCCAAAGCACCAGAATGGGCTACTATAAATATTTTTATTAAGGGCTTTTTGCCGCTAGAAATTCGCCCTCATCTGCAAAAACACCTTGAAAGACAGTGGGCAGCCCTTGATCAAGTAGTTTTGAAATGGGATGCTGTACTACTGGCAGAAATGCTCCGCCGAAGAGTCTATGCAGCGACAGAAGGGGAATACGCCTCGCTTAGCAAAGTCAGTACACTCCCTTCAGGTCAGGACTTAGAATTCGAACTGGCGCGCAATGTCAATCCACTCCCGCGCGAAGTATTAACGCTGGCCAGGCAGGTCCTTTTTGAGTATGAGACGCGCTGGAACAAAACACCAACAGCCGACCAGCGCATCCAGATCAAGGACATAGATAATGCTGTTGACTGGTATCGCAACAATCAAGCACACATCACAAAAGAATTGGCCTCCATCGCCCAAGGCTAGGGCGATAGATCCCAAGGAGGAAGCCGTCATGATCAAGACATCTTATATTCCATCGTCATCGTATGATCCTGGCAAATTTACGGATCGGGAAGAGGAAGTAAATCAAATACTCACATTGCTGAAACAATCACAACCACGAGTTAGGGCAGTTGTTATAGATGGCGATCGAGGAGTGGGGAAAACATGGTTGTCTCTCCATTTGCATCGTACAGTTTTTCAACAGGATATAAGAGGTGTTACTTCATGGTTATTTAGTTTATGGAGTCCTGGAGAAAATTATCGTCCCGAGGGAGATAAAAAACAGTCGAATGAGCGTTTTTTGCGAGAGGGTGAGCAATTAAAACTGGACGAATTCCTTGAAATTATTATTAAGAGTTTGCCAATCGAATTACCTCCTAACCCCAATCTAACAGAAAGGGTTGACATAATTCGCCGTTACGTACAAAGCCACACTGATAATCGTTTTGTGCTTATTCTTGACTCGGCTTACGAAAGCGATTGGTCATTGATTGAACAATTGGAGACAAATTTTCTTGGCAATCTTCTAACACTAAGTAATTTTTTTGTCATTGTTACTGGGCGCGGGCGACCTTATCCGTGGAAAGTTCCCTACCTGATTGAAGCAATCCATTTTGGGCTCGGAAAATTTACAGTAGATCAAATTAAAGAACAACTGAAAAAATTTGGTTTATCTTCCTCCCTTTCTGTCAATGAAATTTACGAGATCGGCATAGGTTGGCCACTCTTTACCGAACAGCTCGCCCGAGCAAAGAACCGTGCTGAGGCGTTGAGTATTGCGGCGGACATCTTATTTGCAGTCCTTCCTGCCCACGAGCGTGCTGAAGTCCGAGATTATTTTGAGGCACTATCTCCGCTGGATGGATTTGGTGAGGCGGAAGCCGCTTTGATGGTCAAAACCTACAAACAAACCGGTGACCAGGACAGCCGTGCCATATGCAGAAAAATGAATGAAACCCGTCTAGTTTCATGGAAAAATGGTCGTTATGAAATGAATTCTCCCGTGCAAAATATTCTGCGGCAATATTTGTTGTTTAATGATAAAGAGGGGTGGATTCGTCTGCACCTAGCGGCGTATCGCCATTTTGAAGCACAAGCAACTGACCGCACAATGGAACGCTTCCGTCCTCACTTTGAGAAACTCTTGGAAACTCACGCGAAAACATTATCTAATGCGGGTATCAAAGACCTGAAGCCTATTACAGACAGCAAATCTAAGGAGGCTACATCATGACCTCTTCTTTCACTGATCAATACACTGGTTTATGGTCTACGCCTGAATTGGTCGGGCGGCAGGATATTCTGGAAAAATTCGAGCGCATCCTGCGTGACCCATCCACCACCCCCCGCCTGGTCTTCCTCCACGGCGTTGGCGGCATCGGCAAGACGCGTCTGTTGCGAAAAGCACTCGAAATAGCGCAGGGACTGAAGACTTGCCGCGTTGCCGAGGATGTGATGGATTTTTATCACATTGGTTTGCACACGCCGATTGGGCTGACGAATGCCATCTTCGAAATTCTCACTCCACCGTTTGATTGTTTTCAGGCTTATCAATCCGCCTACCAAGCATTCGCCAATGCTCGTCCAAGCGGCAATGGGGTGGAACTGGAAAAACTGCGCAACGATGCCATGAACACATTCGACCAAGATTTGAAGCAATTGAGTGCTTCTAAACGGGTTGTGCTAGTGCTGGATACCGCTGAGCGTATTGTGTATGGCTTAACAGACTGGTCAGATGAGATACCTCTTGCCCATGCATGGGAATGGTTGATCGAAAAACTCCCCACCTGGCAAAACGTGACCATCTTCGTCGCGGGGCGCGAGGAGACGAGGCCTGCCATTGAACGAATGAAGATGAAAAAGTCCGTTACAGTTGAAGAGATGGAAATTGGCTCTTTTAGCCTTAATGACAGTCTTCAGTATTTTGACGCAGTAGTTAATTTGCTTGAGGAGAAAAAAGAATATCAGTTGGCTGAACGCTTAAAGAATCTTCCTCTTGACTTCAAGAAAGGCGCACATGCCTACTCCGATGGCCGCCCTATTTTACTTTCCCTGCTGGTGGATTATTTGAGTTTCCCTGGCGAAGGCAAAATAGAGGAAATGTTGCGTGAGTTGGGCGAGGATTTAGACGAAGAAGATTATCAGCAATATGAAGAAGCCTTGATTAAACGATTGCAAGAGCACGAGAAAGGACAAACACTCATTGCTCTTGGACGCATTCCGAAAGGAGGGGATGAAGAACTGTTATCGGCTATATTGAATGTGACAGTGCCTGAAGCGCGAAAGCGCTTGAATGATGTTCTTAATCTGTCAGTTGTTAAGAAACGTCCTGAGGACAACTATATTTTCCTCCATGATGAGATGTATGCTATGCTTCAGCGACGAATTTACGATTCACACTATGATGCCAATAACCAAAAGACTTCTTTTGAAGCGATTAAGGAGTATTACAAAAACCGACGCGAAAAAATATCCCATTACTTGAATGAACTCTATGCACCTGTGGAAGAACAAGGTAAGGAAAGATTGGATGTGAGAAAATTGAGTGAGGCACACACACAGTATCAAACGCTTTTAACCGAGATCATGTACTACCACCTGCGCAATGACCTAGGCCGTGGCTTCCGCGCTTATTATCGTTTCTCTCACGAGGCTATCATGGCGCGCGATATGCTGATGGATTTGCAGTTGCAGGCCGAATTGCTCTCTTACCTCAGCAGACCGCCCGCGCCAATCCTTGAGACAGATATTACTATTAAAATGATTTTGGAAAGTCTTAAGACCCGTCCACCCGCTCGCGACTGGGCACTGGGAAAATATGGAACTGGAATTACCGAAGCCCATACCACCCTTGATAAAGTGAATAAAGATTGGCAAGAGAATAGTCCAGTGCTTTTGGCGGCGCTCCATGCTTGGGCATCCAGCCTCCATATTTTGCGGGGCGAAAAGGGAGATTACGATGAGGCTGAGATACATCTCCAGAAAGTTTATGCTCTCCTGCCAGAAAAAGAAGTGAACCAGACATTTACTGATCCACTCTATCCCAATACACTGCTCTGGCACAAAAAAGCAACTGCCGCGCTGGCTCATCGCGTACATGGTTATCTCAAACGCGTACAAGGCTTTATGCCAAAGGCTGTGGAAGAATATCAAAAAGCGGCTGTATTGTTGCGAGAGATCGATCTGCGCATTGAAATGGGAACGACGATGAATGACATGGGCTTTGCACAGGCGGAACTAGGCGCGTGGCACGATGCGCGTTCCAACGTGAGTGACGCTCTACGTTTGCGCAGGGAACTGGGATCGCGCGTGCCTGTGGCGTTGAGCCTGAACACTCTGGCAGCTATTCAAGTGCGCGAAGGACAATATGCGGATGCGCGTGAAAACTCGGAACGTTCCCTCACAATTTTCAATGCTTTTTCACATAAACGTGACATTGGCATGGCACTGACGACATTAGCCGAAGCTGTTCGTCGTTATGCGGGGGCAACCCCCCCGCTGATTCCTATGGGAGAGCGCATGGATTTGTTGCGACGGGCGCGTGACCTAGCTCGTGAAGCCTATAATAATTTAAAAGATGAAGAAAAAGAGAAATCCAGACAAGTCGAGACGCTTATTGAAATTGGATGTGCCTGTCGTGATTGGGCTTGGATGCTTATGATTTCACCTCATCCAGGTGATAACCGTGAACGACTCCGCCGTGAGAGTCAGGATGCCCTGCAGGATGCAGCCAATCTTGCAAAAGAGGCGAACCTCACCTATAGACATGTGGACGCATTGGTCAATATGGCTTGGCTTGAATTCTATATGCTTGATGAGGAGAAACAAATTTCTGAAGACCATGCGGTCTGGAAATCAATCAAAGTTGCAGAGAGCACTTTTCCGCCTGAGACTGAAATCGGAAAACAACCTCAGGTCTGGTCGCAAAAAGGGAAATTGTATACGCTGAAAGGACATCTTGCGGTTCATCGGTTTGTGCAGATACGCAAGCGATTGCCAAAGGGTATGACTAAAGAAATAGAGGAGGTTTTGGCTGAGATGGGGACGAACTACGCTCGTTCATTGGATTACAGCAGCCGCTTTGCCCCCGATTATCAAGGCATTCGTCAGGGTAAAGACGGCATATCCGAGCGGTTGAAACGACTGAACGCGGCTGAAATGCGCGTAGTGTGCAATCGAATTCATGAACTCTACCCCCAAGGCTCGATTATCGAAACCTTCCTCACCAACCGCGCACTCTGGCAAACAAGTTGAAGGCGACG
>JAHDWC010000243.1 GCA_023382575.1 Anaerolineales bacterium | reverse complement strand
GGAGTGATGAACTAATGAAAGTGGCGTAACGGGGGTGCAATGTTTATTGTCGCAAAACGATATATTTTAGGGGAAATTACGGTTTTTCATTCGACAGAATCGCCCATCTCGCCTAAAATTGAACAAACAAGCCCCACGGCTGGAACCCGCGAGGCTTTGAAAATGAACTACGCGATAGGGCGCGCAGTCGTTAGGGAAATAATAGCATACCACCTACCGCCTACGCAAGCCAATTGTGTAGGCGGTTGCTTTTTTATAAACCACATTGATATAGGAACTTCATGGCAAACGGAACATTCACGGACAAGGCGAACTTCATTTGGACCGTTGCGGACTTGATCCGCGATGACTTTAAGCGCGGGAAGTATCAGGATGTGATCCTGCCGTTGACGGTATTACGGCGCATTGACTGTGTGCTTGAACCGACTAAAGAAAAAGTTTTGAGCGAATACGCCAAATACAAAGACAAGCTTAAAGATCTTGACCCGGTGTTGCGCAAGGCTTCGGGGTTTGCTTTCTACAATACGTCGAAATATAACTTTGAGCGCCTGCTCGATGATCCGAATAACATCGCCAAAAATCTGAACGCCTATATCAATGGCTTCTCGGAGAACATGCGCGAGGTGATCGAGAAGTTCGACTTCCGCAATACGATCTCAAAACTTAGTGAAGCCAACCTGCTGTATTTGGTCATTCAACGTTTCACCGAAATTGACCTGCACCCTGATAAAGTGGACAATCACGAGATGGGGACGATCTTCGAGGAACTCATTCGCCGCTTCAATGAAGCCTTGGACGAGAACCCCGGTGAGCACTTCACTCCCAGAGAAGTAGTAAACCTGATGGTGAAGCTCCTGCTCGCAGTCGAGAATGAGGCGTTGAAGGTCCCGCAAAAAGTTATCAAGGTTGCTGATCCGGCTTGTGGTACGGGCGGCATGTTGACCATCGCCAAGGAGGAAATGCTGGCGATCAACCCCAAGTTAAATGTTTATCTGTATGGGCAGGAAGTGAACCCTGAGACGTTCGCGGTTTGCAAATCGGACTTGTACATGAAAAGCGCAGACGGACGCGATGCGGAGAACATCGCCTTCGGAAGCACGCTCTCACATGATGCGCATGTGAACGAACGCTTTGATTATCAACTTGCCAACCCACCTTACGGTAAGGAATGGAAAAAAGATCAGCAAGCTGTGGAAGCGGAAGCCGAAAAAGCAAATGGACGGTTCTCAGCAGGCACGCCGCGCATCAGTGACGGACAAATGCTGTTCTTGCAGCACATGCTCAGCCATATGAGCGAAAATGGCGGACGGGTTGCCATCGTCATGAATGGATCGCCGCTGTTTACGGGCGATGCAGGCTCGGGTGAGTCGGAGATCCGTCGTTGGATTTTGGAGAACGACTGGCTGGAAGCCATTGTTGCGCTGCCAGAGCAGTTGTTCTATAACACAGGGATTGCGACATATATTTGGATTTTGAGCAATCATAAAGAAAAAAAGCGCGCAGGCAAGGTGCAGTTGATCGATGCAACCGCATTTTGGAAGCCAATGCGCAAGAGCCTGGGCGACAAACGCCGAGAGATGACCGTTGAAGACCTGGAACGAATTTCCACGTTATATCAAGATTTCAAAGAAGGCGAGCATTCCAAGATTTTCCGAAACGAAGATTTTGGGTATCGCAAGATCACCGTGGAACGACCGCTGCGCCTGAATTTTCAGGCAAGTGCTGAGCGGATCGAACGCCTGAAGGATCAGACTGCATTTGCAAACTTGGCTGTGTCGAAGAAGAAAGAGAAGAAGGAAAAAGAGAAAGAGGAAAGAGAAGGAAAGAAAGTTCAAGCAGAGATTTTAGAAGCGCTTGGAACATTGCCCAAAACATTATTCAAGGATCGCTCTTTGTTTGAAGCCGAATTGGGAAAGCTGGACATTTCCCTCTCTGCTCCATTGAAAAAGGCTGTGTTTGCGGCACTCTCCGAACGGGACGAAACCGCCGAGATTTGCGCTGACAAAAACGGCGACCCCGAAGCAGACACTGACTTGCGCGATACGGAAAACGTGCCGTTGAGTGAGACCATCGCAGCATTCTTTGAGCGCGAAGTGATGCCGCACGTCCCCGATGCGTGGATCAACCTCAACGTGCGCGATGAAAAAGATGGCGAAGTGGGCAAGGTAGGCTATGAGATCAATTTCAACCGCTATTTCTACGAATACCAGCCGCCGCGTGACCTGGAAGTGATCGAGGCGGAGATCAAAACTTTAGAAAAAGAGATTATGGATATGCTTAAAGAGGTGACGGAGTGAGCAGTACCTCAGCATATGAACTTGCGCTGGAGAAATTTCGCGCTTCACTTGCCGTTGCACAGTCGCGCGAAGTGACCAAACGGATCATTGAAGATCGTGAAATAGTATATTCCCGCTATCAACCTGTGTTCGAGTTGGAAAAACTGCCAAACTTGAGCGAGGAAACTTTTCGCTCATTTTTATACTTTGAGAATAATCGCCACTGGGGTGGACTGTACCGACACGCATCCAAGTTAACAGTGGATATGAATCTACTGCGAAGCACTTTGTCGATTCTAGTGGACGATTCTCGCCCACTTGCCAAACGATATTATGAGGCAGTTTCTGGTTTAAGAGGATTGGGAAAAGCGGTTGCAACTGCAATTCTACATGTCAATTCGCCAAATGAATTTGGCATATGGAACAATACCTCTGCGGTGGCATTGAAGGCTTTGAATATCTGGCCCCAATTTAAATCTGGCAGCCATTTTGGCAACAAATATGAAGAAATTAATAAGCTATTGCTGCGGCTTGCTACAGACCTTGAAATTGACTTGTGGACTCTCGATGCGTTGATGTGGATCGTTGCTCCAAAAAATGGCGCAGAGCCGTTCAGTGAAGAGGAGATCGTTTTTGCCAGCCAGGATCAAAAATTTGGTTTGGAACGGCATTTACACGATTTCCTGTTTGATAATTGGGATCACACCTCCCTTGGGAAGGAATGGCAGCTTCACACTGAAGCTGGGGATGATGATGCAGGGTACGAGTACCCGACCGACATTGGGCGGATCGATCTGCTGGCACACCATCGTACCAAGCCAGAATGGCTGATAGTGGAACTTAAACGCGGGCAAAGCAGTGATGAAACGGTTGGACAGGTTTCAAGATATATGGGCTGGGTAAGAAAAAATTTGGCGAAGAAAAATGAGATTGTTCGCGGATTGATTATTTCCCAGACCGCCGACCCATCCATTTATTACTCGATTGAAGGTTTGGGCGTGGACACGATCAGCGTCCAAACGTATGAATTGGAATTTCACTTGAAGCCCGTCAGGTTCAACTCTTAATCTTATGCCCACTCTCAAACCCTACCCCGCCTACGCGGACACAGACCTCCCTTGGCTCCCCAAAATCCCCAAGCATTGGGATGTTAAGCGATTAAAACAAGTCGCTGATGTTGCTTTCAGCAGCGTTGACAAACATTCCAAAGAAGACGAGCAGCCTGTTTCATTATGCAACTATGTGGATGTTTACAAGAACGACCATATAACATCCGGCATTGAATTCATGCAGGCAACTGCTTCGGCTGAGGAAGTAAGGAAATTTACGCTCAAAAAAGACGACGTGATGATTACGAAAGATTCCGAGTCTTGGAATGATATTGCTGTTCCCGCCTATGTTCCAGAAGATTTGGAAAATGTTATATGCGGTTATCATCTTGCGTTGGTTCGACCAAATGCAAAAGAGGTTGATGGAAAATTTTTGTTTCGCGCATTGCAAGCAAGACCCGTTAGTTACCAATTTGAAGTTGAAGCGACTGGAATCACTCGTTATGGCATAGATCAATACGCCATTGGAAGCACGTTTTTCCCCATCCCTCCCCTTCCTGAACAGCGGACAATCGCCGCATACCTTGACCGTCAAACAGCCAAAGTGGACGCGCTCATCGCCAAAAAACAGCGACTGCTCGACCTGCTCGCCGAACAACGCGCCGCTCTCATCAATCGAGTCGTGACGAAGGGAAATGCCAGAAATAACGTGCAAAAAGATAATGGTCCTGCGCCGTGGTTGTTCCCTTTGCCTGCTGGATGGAAACGGGAAAAATTAAAAGTCAACTCGTATATGAAAGGGCGCATTGGTTACGAAAACCTGCGTTCAGATGAGTACACCACCGAAGGTCCCTATTTGGTTTCGAGCGCCCATTTCAAGGATGGCAAAATTGAGTGGGACAAATGCAATCATGTGACAAGAGAAAGATTTGAGATGTCACCAGACATCATCCTTCGAAAAGATGATATCTTATTTATCAAAGATGGCGCTCTTATGGGTAAATTAGCATACGTTGATGAACTGCCAGGCGAGGCTTGTTTAAATAGTCATCTCTTGCTTATTCGACCGCAAAAGAAAAAATATCTTCCAAAATTTTTGCTTTACGTATTAATGACAGATGTTTTTGAAGCCTACATGATTGAAGAAAGAAAAGGAACAACCTTTTTTGGCTTTTCTCAAGAAAGTATGGGCAATTTTCCAATCAGCCTTCCGCCCATTTCCGAGCAAAAAGAAATTTGTGATTATATTGACCGCAAGACAAAGCAATTAGACGATCTAGCTGCAAAAGCCGAATCTGTAATCGAACGCCTGCGAGAATACCGCGCCGCGCTGATCTCGTCCGTGGTGACGGGGAAGGTGCATGTCAAATGAAGAATGCAGAATGTGAAATAAAGAATGTTGGATGAAGAAAAATGAACATTTCTGACCTAATCCAAAACATCGCTACTGCCAGCGCAGTCTTGCTGGGCGTTACCTACATCATCGGCGGGTTAATTGTCAACCTCAACTTGGCACGGCGCGGCGTCACAGAGTTCGAAATCTTAAAGACAAAATATCTTGTGGTGGGGTTGGTTTTTCTGCTGCATTCCATTGGGGTTTTCTTGCTAGCCGCCTTGCCAGCGTTTTTCCTGCTGTTACTTGCCAATCACCTGATTGCCCTCCAACTTATCAACTTGGTTTCAATGAGTGGCGGCATGATT
>JAHDWC010000242.1 GCA_023382575.1 Anaerolineales bacterium | reverse complement strand
TTCTGTGGTGTAGTAACGCTTCTTGCCGCGCATCCACCATGAAATGTCATCGAGATAGGTATCCCAGAATCGCTTCCAGGTAACGCTTAAGCCTTTAAGAATGCCTTTTCCGTACATAGTGTCAGTTCTCCTGTGTCCTAGCGATCCACTTCACCCATCACGATGTCAAACATCGCCAACTGGGCAACGAAGTCCGCGATCTTGCTGCCGACGCACATCGTCTCAAGAGCGGTCAGGTTGATGAAGGAAGGAGCACGGACATGATAACGATACGGGTTGGGCTTGCCGTTGGAAACGACATAGAAACCGAGTTCGCCCTTCGGTGATTCGATACGTCCATACGCCTCACCAGCTGGGACGCGGACCTGGTACTGTGGCTTCTGGGAGTTGATCGGACCCTCAGGGATTTGCTTGAGAGCCTGCTCCAGGATCCGCAGAGATTGTCGCATCTCATCGAAGCGGATGAGATAGTTATCCATCATGTCACCGTTGTAGCGGACTGCCACGTCAAAATCGAAGCGATCGTAGACCGAGTACGGATCAGCGCGGCGGAGGTCATAGGGCACGCCAGCGGCACGCAACACGGGTCCTGTCACCGAGTATTTGATGGCTTCTTCCGCATTCAAGACCTTCACACCGGTCAGACGTGCCACCAGCACTTCGTTCTCGTTCAGGAAGCGTTCCATCTCATCGATCTTGGCAGGCAGGCGGTCGTGAACCAGTTCCTTGATCTTCCGCATCACATCTTCGGGCACGTCGCGCACTACACCACCAAAGCGGAAGTAGTTGCACATCATGCGCGCACCAGAGACTGCTTCGAAGATATCGAGGATTAACTCGCGCTCTTCAAATGCGTACAGCGATGGCGTGTACATGGAGCCAAGGTCGTTGATGAGCATGCCGACGAAGATGAGGTGGTTCTGGACACGGCTCAATTCCGCCATGATGACGCGGATGTATTCTGCGCGCTCAGCGACGGGGATCTTCATCAACTTTTCGATGGTGGTGACATAACCGAAGTTATTCGCCATTGAGTTGAAGTAATCCAGGCGGTCAGTGTAGGGGATGATCTGCAAGAAGGTATTGCGTTCGCCGATCTTGTCGTGATTGCGATGCAGATAACCCATGACAGGTTTCAAGCCGGTGATGGTTTCGCCATTGAGCGTCACAGCCACACGCAGCACGCCATGTGTGGAGGGGTGGTGCGGTCCCATGTTGACAACGATGTGGTCAGTCTTGAGTTCGCCTTCTGCCAACGGCTTGCTGAAGCGTTCGAGCGAAGCGTAGAGGTCATCTTCATTTTCAGGCGAGTAATTTTCCGGGTCGAAGTTCTCAGGGAATTTGAGATTGTCGCGGAAGGGGTTTTTCATCTCCGCGAAGGTATGCTTTCCATCGGGCCAGCGACTTTTGTATGGTTTCGCTTCTTCCTCGAAGAAACCTTCCTTGTAATCCTTGCGCAGCGGATGTCCTTCGAAACCTTCCCACAACAAGATGCGGCGCAAGTCGGGGTGATTTGTGAACTTGATGCCGTACAGATCCCAGATCTCACGTTCCTGATATTCAGCGCCCGCCCAAATGCCAACCAACGACGGGATTTCGATGGGATCGACACGCTCCACCTGGGTTTTGAACACCAGGACCGGTCCGCCTGTGGTGCGGAAGGCGTGATAGACGATCTCCATTTTGTTGTCAGCGATATAATCGACGCCGGTCACGCTGCTGAGCAGGTCGTAGCCAAATTCATCGCGCAGGGCGGTGGCTACTTCCAGCAGGTTCTCTTTGTTGACGATGAAGCCCGAGTAGCCAGCGCGGCTGTCAGCGGTGACTTTTTCTGGGAAGCGAGCGACCAAATCCACAGTCTGGGTTTGAAGCGCAGTAGCCATTATGCACCTTCCTTAGTCGCGGCAGCCTGTTTGATTTCCGCGTTGCGGCGCACGTCGATCAAGTCTGGTCCCAAAATAGGCATGGGGACATAGTTCGGGTCTTGCTTGCCCTTCTGATACCAACGGACTTTCTTGATGGATTGCTTATCGATCTTTTCTTGAAGTTTGATCATGCCAGCGATCAACGCTTGGGGAGTGGGAGGGCAGCCGGGGATGTAGACATCCACAGGCAGGAACTTGTCGATCCCTGCCACGACGTTGTACCCTTCTTTGAATGGACCACCGCTTGAGGCACAAGCACCCATGGCTACCACATACTTTGGCTCAGGCATCTGGTTGTACAAGCGGATGATGGACGGGAGCATTTTCTTGGTGACAGTTCCCGAAACCAGCATCATATCTGCCTGACGCGGAGTGGGGCGCATCACTTCCATGCCGAAGCGCGCCATATCATAGCGTGACGCTTGCGCGGCGATCATCTCGATGGCGCAGCATGCCAAACCGAACATCAACGGCCACACCGAGGAACGTCGTCCCCAGTTATAGAGCCGGTCGATGGTGGTGATGGCTACCACATTCTGAATATCTTCAGGGATGTTGTAGTTGGGAAGATTCAAGCCTTCATTTTCCATAATGAGTGTTCTCCTCGAACCAGTCTTGATAGATTGCGTAAAGGATGTCGTCGTTCACGAGCGCGGGGTCATCCTCAAATTCCGAAAGTTCAATCGTCCAGTTATAAATTTGTTGCAGCGAAACCTCTTCGAGGTTCACATCCTTATGTTGCCTGCGAAGCTCCATGGCAATGGCATATGTGGATTCCCAATTAAGCGACATAATTAAGAGAAATAGGTGTGTTTTCCTTCACAATTGGGTGATTATAGCATGTGGGTGAAATACGTCAATTGAATTACGAAAAAATATATTTGCAAAAATAGATTCGTGAGTATAATCACCTCATGCAGATGACAGACTCGCGCCTCAGTCTGCAACGATAGTTGATCTGGTTTCCTAATATTTTTCTTCCCTGTGAGTGTATGACCACGTCCCGCCAAAAAATCCTGACCCACCTCAAGAAAACTCGTGCAGCCACGGCGCGAGAAATTGCCCGCGCCCTGAAACTGTCGCCGCCCAATGTGCGGCATCATCTATCCGTCCTCGGTTCGGATGGGCGAGTGGAGGTGACTGGTCTCCGCGAGAGCGAGCGGCGCGGCAGGCCGGAGAAGCTCTACTCGTTGGCACAGTCTGCGCTGGGAGATAATCTATCCGTGCTGGTGGAGGCGTTGCTAGCAGACAAGGTCAATGCCAGAAGGGTGGGCGCGCGTATGGCGCAGTCGCAGGGACTGACGAATTTATCCACAGTCGACCCCGTCGCCAAACGACTGACGCTGTTAGTCGAGAAGTTGAACGAGATGCACTTTCAGGCGCGTTGGGAGGCCGGGGCGGAAGGTCCAAGGGTGTTGTTTGGACGCTGTCCGTATGCGAAAGTCATTGCGGCGCACCCGGAGATTTGTCAGATGGATGCGGCAATGCTGGAGGCGGCTTTGTCACGTCCCATCCAGCCGCTGCAACGGGGAGAATTAATGCCTGGGCTATGTCCGTTTCTCTTTCGGGTAGGATGAAGCGCTATCCGCTGCCTGTGATAAGTTCCTTTTGCATGACTTCTATATTGGCGGTCTTCAAAAAGTTAAGAGCATTTTCATCCGTGCGATAAGCGATGCTGTACACGATGCGGGTGATGCCGGCGTTGATCAGCGCTTTGGTGCAATTGATGCATGGTAGATGCGTGACGTAGCAAGTGGCGCCTTTGGTTGAGACGCCATGCAGGGCTGCTTGGATAATGGCGTTCGTCTCGGCGTGGATCGTGCGGACGCAATGCCCGTCCACGATCAGGTGACCAGCTTCGTCGCAATGTTCCTGCCCGGCTGGGGAGCCGTTGAAGCCGGTGGTCAGGATACGTTTGTCGCGCACGAGCACACAGCCGACAAAGGCGCGGTCGCAGGTGCTGCGTTCTGAAACTGCCGAGGCGATTTTTAGAAAGTAAGAGTCCCAATCAGGGCGCATGGATCCTCCAGAAACGGGGTGATTTTTTCCATTTTACCCGCGATGTGCTCTATCGGTGAGAAGCCTTTTTTAGGATGTGGGGTTAATGTCTCAAAAGGAGTAACAGCCATGTCTGAAACTTTACCGAGCATATCTTTTTACGAACGTCCTAATGTTGAAAAATCCGTCCTGCAGATCGGAAGCGGCGTGCCGCTGGGTCTGGAAGGCGTTTACAGCCCAGAGTTGGGAATTGGCGGCGCGTATGGCTCTTGGGGACAAAGCTATAGCAATTCAAATTTGCCGACCTTCGTCGAGCATCGACTCGGGGAACCGTTGAGCGCGGACGATATCTTGAATCTGTCTGAGTTGGGGTTTG
Organism: Anaerolineales bacterium; assembly: GCA_023382575.1. Classification (GTDB taxonomy): domain Bacteria; phylum Chloroflexota; class Anaerolineae; order Anaerolineales; family Villigracilaceae; genus Villigracilis. Next base: position 759 of record JAHDWC010000242.1, on the reverse strand, counting down.
ATTATCGTCAGCACATTCCGGACTTGACCGAGTCCGAGCATCTTGAGCTGGAATTGGAAGTCGGCTCGCGCCTGCTTCAGAAAGCCATGCAAGTTTGTGGATGGAAACCTGCCGAGGTGGAAGGTGTGTTGATCGGGTTGAGTGGTCCCGTCTCTGATGATTATGTGCGTCGGATATCGCACATGGCTGGGATTCCCGACAGCGCCTTGAAAGTCAGTGTCCACAAGGCATGTGACGGTTCGATGGGGGCGTTGCATCTTGCATTGAATCCTCAACTCTCCAAACCGGGGCAGGTCAATGTGGCGGAAGAGTTGAAAGGCAAGAAAGTGTTAGTCGGCGGGATCGAAGGTTTGAGCCGCTTCACGAATGGTTCCAGAGATAAGAATGCCTTGCAACTCTTTGGCAATGGCATGGGCGCAATTGGCGTTGTGCCGGGCGAGACCCTTAAGCTTCTCGTCGGCAAGAGCTTCGAAAATTATGATGAAGAAGGGCTTTTGGCGGTGCGGATGTACTATCCACACTCACGCCCAAATCCCGCCTCTGACTCGTTGGTGGATGTGGTTCAGGATGATGCAGCACACATCCGCGTGGCAGGATTGATGAATGAACCCAAAGACGGCGCTTCCATTGAGATGGCCGGGCTGATGGGTATGGTCAAGTTGTTTGTGCGGACAGGCGTTCAGGTGGTGGCGGATGTCTACGGTGAATATCAATCGCTGATGGAGAAGATCGGACGCTCTGGGAAATCCATTACCATGG
>JAHDWC010000241.1 GCA_023382575.1 Anaerolineales bacterium | reverse complement strand
TGCCGAGGCGGATGTTTTCGGCGATGGTGGTGTGGAAGAGGTGCGGTTTTTGAGGAACCCAGGCGATGTTGGGTTGAAGGTCAAAGGTCGAAGGTCGAAGGTCGCCTTGGGTAGGCTGAATAAAGCCAAGCAGGAGTTGGGCGAGGGTAGATTTTCCTGTGCCGGTTTTGCCGACGAGGGCGATGTGCTGTCCCTGTTTAATTGTCAGGTTGATGTTTTGCAGGGCGGGGGTGGTTTCGTTGGGGTAGGTGAAAGATAAGTTTTCAAGTTGAAGGTTGAAGGTTGAAGGTTTTGAACTTTCCAACTTGTAACTTGCAACCTGCAACTCATGTACTGGTGTATCCAAAATCTCATAAATTCTCTTCGCTGCTGTCGTGCCGTTCATGCCAGCGTGGAATCTTGCTCCGAGGGCGCGCAGGGGCATGTAGAACTCAGGGGCGAGCACGAGCAGAAAGAGCGCGGGCAGAAATTCCATGCGGTCGTAGAGCAGGCGGAAGCCGATCTCCACGGCGACGAGGGCGGTGCTGATGGTGGCAAGCATTTCCAACGCGAGCGCAGAGAGGAAGGTGATGCGCAGGACGCCGAGTGTTGTGTCGCGATATTGCTCGGAGATTTTGGCGATGTTCTTCGCCTGTCCCTTCGATTGACCGAAGAGCTTGAGCGTGGTCAGCCCTTGTAGGCTGTCTAGAAAGTGGGCGCTGAGCAGACGCAGGGTTTCGTATTGACGTTTGGTGACCGCTTCCGCGCCTTTGCCGATGATGATCATGAAAAAGGGAATCAGCGGCGCGGTGATGAGGAAAACGAAGCCGGTAAGCAGGTCAATCGGGAAGACAAAAAATAAAATAGAGAGGGGAACAAGAGCCGTGATGACCAGTTGCGGCAGGTATTGGCTGAAATAAGCATCCAGCGCCTCAATACCTTCGACGGCGGCTGTAGTTAGTTCGCCGGTGCGTTGTCCGCGGGCGTAGGCGGGACCCAGTTTGAGGATTTGCGCGAAGAGACGTTCGCGCAGGTCAGTTTTGATGCGGACAGCGACAGCGTTGGCGGCAACTTCGTTGACCCAGGTGAGGAAGGCACGTCCACTGATGGCGATGAGGATGAAGATCAGCGGAGTGGTAACTTGTTGAAGCGATAACTTCTGTAGAAAGACTCCGTCGATCACACTGCTGATGTTCCACGCCTGCCAAATGGTCAGCAAGCCAGCTAGAAAACCAGAGAGAATGGTCAGCGTAAGTGAAATGCGAGTATCGCGGGTGAGGGATAGGAGTCTGCGATGCATGGTGAGTTGTAGTTTACCGTCAATTTATTAATGCACAAGATGATAAATGAAAGATGTAAGCATGATAACCTTCCACCAAATTTAATCCTGTGCGCCGACAGGGATGAATGTGCCAGTGTTGCTGGGCAGTTCCACATCCACTGATTTTTTGAGCGCAGCTTCGGTGCCCTGCCGTGCAAAACGGTAGATCAGGCGGATCATCACGATGGTCAGTGCAATATAGATAGTCACAAACCCGACGAGGCTGATGCTGACATCGGCAACGGTCAGGTTGGGCGAGACGCCCTGCGCGGTGGTGAGCAGTCCCTGCACGATCCATGGCTGGCGTCCCATTTCGGTGGTGACCCATCCCGCCACACCTGCGATGAACGGCGCCGGGATGAGATAGGGCATCCACTTGAGATATTTCAGCAGGCGCGGAGTGAATTTGAGATACGCCGTCAGCGTGGCAAAGGCTGAAGCCAACAGCATCAAGGCTCCCAGTCCGACCATGATGCGGAACGACCAATAGGTGACGACCATGAGTGGGATGTAGTCACCGGGCCCATAGAGAGTCTCATACTCTTTTTGGATGTCGTTCACGCCTCGAATTTCACACTCGAAGTTGTTACACGCCAGGAAGCTCATCAAGTATGGGACTCGGATCGACCACACTTCGCGTTTGCCGCTCAGGTCGCCGATGGTGAGCAACGAGAACGAGGCTGGCTGCTCCGTCTCCCAGATGGCTTCGATGGCGGCGAGTTTCATAGGCTGATACATGCGCATCTCTTGTCCCTGTTCGTGACCGGTCATAAGCAAAAGGAAGGAAGCGATCACGCCGACGACGGAAGCGAGTTTGAAGGATGGTTTGAAAACGTCCACTTCGCGGTTGTTGAGGATGTACCACGAGCTGATGCCGAGGATGAAGATGGAGGCAGTGCCAAAGCCCGCCGCCATGGCATGATTGAAAAGCAGCCAGCCTTTTTCGTTGGTGAGCACGGCGAGAATGTCAACGAGTTGGGCGTTGCCCGTGGCTGGATTGATGACATAACCGACGGGGTGATGCATCCAACCGCTGGCGAGCAGAATCCACAGCGCGGAGAAGAAGCCGCCAATGGCTGCCATCCAGATCGAAAAGAGATGCACACGCTTCGAGACGCGCCCTTCGCCGAAGATCCAGATGCCGATGAAGACCGACTCAAGGAAGAAGGCGACCAGTGTTTCGATGGCGAGCAGTGCGCCAAACACATCGCCGACGAAGCGCGAATACTCCGACCAGTTCATGCCAAACTGAAATTCCTGCACCAGACCAGTGACAATACCCATGCCGAAGTTGACCAGAAAAAGTTTGCCCCAAAATTTTGCCATGCGCCGCCAGCGTTCTTCGCCGGTGCGGTAATACATGGTTTGGAAGATGGCGACGAACCAGATCAGCCCGAGGGTGAGGGGCACGAACAGAAAGTGCAGGGCAGTGGTGACGCCAAATTGAATGCGGGAAAGCGTGACAACGTCCATAGTGTTGACCTCTAAAGATACATTGTGTTCCTTTTCACAAATTGTGCGGCAAATATACCTAAAAAGGTCTTTTTCGTGATTAATTTCACATAAGAACTCTGCCTAACCTTAAACAAACTCACCCCGAAATTTCGGGGTGAGTTGAATTGATTTTGGTTTAGTACACCAGGCTTTTCTTGTCGGTGCTGACGCGCTTGCGGAACTGGTAGTAGGTCCAGCCCTGGTACACGAGCACGATGGGGACGAAGATAAGCGCCACAATGGACATGACCGTCAGCGTGTACTGCGAGGACGAAGCGTTGTAGATGGTCAGCGAGTAAGCGGGATTGGTGCTGGAGATCATCACGTTCGGGAAAATCATCGTGAAGAAAGTGACCTGGGTCAGCACGATATTGAGCGAAGTCATGATGAACGCCCAGCCTTCCATCTTGTTATTGATGAAGTAACCTGTGGCGAGCAGAACAGCCACCGCCGCAACCGGGACAAAGCCAGGGTTGACCACGCCGCGAGCCCAGAAGCCAGCGACATAGGTGAAGATGCCGAGTGCAATATACAACACAGTGGCTGCAATCCAAAGTTTCTTGGACAGCCCATTGACGCGTTCGCGCAGTTCACCTTCGAGTTTCAGCCCGAGGAAATTCGCGCCGTGGAGCAGGAAGATGACCACAGTCGTCACGCCGCCGAGCAACCCGTAGGGATTGAGCAGAGTGAAGAGATTGCCGGTGAACATCATGTTCTCGTCAATTGGCACGCCGCGTGCAAGATTGGCAAATGCTGCGCCAAGTAACAAAGCAGAGAGGAAGGAGCCAATGGCGATCATCCAATCGAAGCGATTGCGCCAGGCAGGAGCAGCATCCTTGGAGCGATATTCGAATGAGATACCGCGCAAGATCAAACCGACCAACAACAGGAAAAGCGCGAGATAGAAGCCGCTGAACATGGTCGCATACCAGTGGGGGAACGCGGCAAAAGTTGCGCCGCCCGCAGTCAGCAGCCAGACTTCGTTACCGTCCCAGGTGGGTCCAATGGTGTTGATGATGGCGCGGCGTTCTTCATCTTTCTTGCCGAGGAAGGGCAGCAGCATTCCCACGCCGAAATCGAAACCTTCGAGGAAGTGGAAACCGATCCACAAAACCGCGATCAGAATGAACCAAAGGATTTGAAGAAATTCGTAATTCATGGTGTTTCTCCTAGTCATCCGCGCCGACAGCGGCGGGAGCAACGTCAACGGATTCGTGCATGGCGGCGTCGGGTCCGGCTGTGGCGTATTTCTTCATCAAATAGACCATGGCAGCCGCAAGCGAGCCGTACACAACGGTGTAACCGATCAATGAGATGAGCAGATCAACAGTGGTGAGATTCGGGGAGACTGCATCTTGCACCGTGAGCAAACCTTGCACAATCCACGGCTGGCGCCCCATTTCGGTCAGGATCCATCCGCTGGCATTGGCGATGTACGGCAGCGCAATCACCCACGGAACCCACTTCATCCACTTGGCATTTTCGTATTTACCACGCAACGCGAGCAGGAACAGGAAGGCGAGCAGCATCATCAAGAAACCGATCGTCATCATGAAGCGGAACGTCCAGTAGGTGACGACCATCAGCGGGATGTAATCACCGGGACCATAGGTCGCTTCATACTCTGACTGAATGTCGTATACGCCTCGAACTTCACAATCAAAGTTGTTACAAGCCAGGAAGCTCAACACCGCCGGAACACGCCACGACCACACTTCGCGCTTGCCGCTCAGATCGCCGATGGTGAGAATGGAGAACTCAGCCGGGGCAGACGTTTCCCAGTGCGCTTCGATAGCAGCAAATTTCATCGGCTGGGTTTCGAACATGAACTGTCCATTTGTGTGACCGCCGAAGAAGACCAGCGTGCTCGCCACCAAACCGACAATGGTCGCGGCTTGGAAGGAACGCTTGTAAATTTCCACATGCTGTTTGCGGATCAGGTGATAGGCGCTGATTCCGATGATGAAGAAACTGGCCGTCGCAAGTCCCGCCGCGATGGTGTGCCAGAAGAACAACCATCCCTTGGGATTGGTGACCAACGCAAAGAAATCGACGAGCTCGGCGCGCCCCGTCACTTCGTTGATGGCATAACCGACCGGGTGCTGCATCCAGCCATTGGCGAGCAAGATCCACAGCGCAGAGAGATTTGAACCGATCGCAGCCAGCCAGATCGACGCGAGATGCGCCTTTTCCGAAACTTTGCCTTCACCGAAGATCCACACCCCTAGGAATGTCGATTCGAGGAAGAACGCCAACAGGGCTTCGATGGCGAGCGGAGCCCCAAAAATGTCACCGACATAGCGGGAATATTCCGACCAGTTCATACCGAACTGGA
>JAHDWC010000240.1 GCA_023382575.1 Anaerolineales bacterium | reverse complement strand
ATGGAACCCAGAATGTCACCGCGCGATAGATAAGCGTGATGACCACGGCTTGACTCCAATTGACGTTGAGCGAGCTCAACGCGATTGGCATCAGACCTTCGACGATCCCAATGCCAGACGGCGTGGGTGAAACGATCAGAAAAAGATACGCCATCGAAAAACCTGCGATGATGGTGCCGGCTGAAAACGGGACTTCGAATGAAAGAAATGCGCAGGTCAAGATCAGCATGAGCAGCCCTTTGTTTAAAAGTCCCCACAAAATTGGGCGCAGCAGGCTGGATGGTTTTTCCGTCAGCCCGGAGAAGCCGTCTGCGATTTCGTGCGCAAATTCGTGCGCGCGTTCTTCGCTCAGATAATTGTCGCGGCGAAAGAGATGGACGACTCGATTCACGCCGCGCGCCAGTTTGGCGAGCAGGTTTCCCAATTTTTCCGCCGAGCGATAGCCGACATACAGGACCGAGCCATATGAGATCGCGATCCCAAACAAAAACAGCGAAGCCGAAATTTCGCCGGCATTCAAGTCATTGCGGCGGATGAGGACGATGATTCCCAGCGAGAGGATGATCAGGAATGCGGCTTGGTCGAGCAGGAGGAACAACGCCGCCGCGACTGTGACTTTGCCGGTGGGATGTCCGCGCCGATGCGCTTCTGTCGCAAAGAGAGCGACGCCACCTGCCCCAGCAGTAGGGGCCACAACGTTGACAAAGTTCGCGGCGGTGGCGATGCGGCTGAGAGTCGACACTTGTTCCTGGACGCCAAGCAAATGAAAAATGGATTGGTACATACGCCCATTGGAGATGAACCACAGGATCTGGATTAGAAGCGCAAGCAGGAAGAATCCCAGATGCGCTTTTTGTAGGGTCAGGAGGATGGTCTCCAATTCGCTGAAACTGAGCGCCACGACGATCACACCCAGAAATAGAATGAAAACCGTAAAGAGATTTTTCATTGATGGTTTTTCAATACATGAGGGACGAAGGTTAAGTTCCGTGTGAGGAGGCGCAAAGGGAAGGCAATTCTAATGAAAGAGGAATCTTTGAATTGTTTTATAAAAAGGAAAATGAAAGATCCCGCCTGGGTCAATCCAACACATCGGCGATGGTGGTTTTCTCCAACTTTATGGAGATGTAATCGCGGATGTCTTTGAACACCTTGGTCAGTTTTTTCTCTTTTTCAATGGGTGTCGATTCGTAGAAGTTCTCACTGACCGACTCTGTGGGTGCCAACGCGCCATCGAAGAGACGGATGACGTCGGCCAAAGGGATTTGGATTGGACGTTTGGCAAGCTGATACCCGCCCTTTTGTCCTTTGGCGCTGCGGAGGTAGTGCGCGCGCTTCAACGCCAGCATGAGTTGTTCCAGAAACTTGGGCGGGATGCCCTGTGCCGAAGCGATGGTGTCAATGGAAATATACCCGTCCGTTTCGTGGCGGGCGAGATAAACGAGAGCGAGAAGGGCGTATTCACTGCGGGTGGTCAGCTTCATGGATGAAACTCTATGATCTGTAATTAATTCCAGCAAAGAAGTATAGTGTAAAAAATAAGCGTGTCAAGTTAGGGGAGTGGTAGTTTCGGGTATTGACAAAATTCAGTCGCTGAATTATGATAACCACATATAACCTATTAGGTTACTAGGATTTAGAGCAATAGGTGAGATCTCAGGAAAAAGCGCTTTTTATTTACTTTTAAATCCTACTAAGTCAATAGGCTTTATAGAATAAATCAAAGTATTTGGAGAAACAATATGCGAAAACGAACCTTGACCCTGCTCTCTGTGCTTCTCATTCTGATGTTGGTACTGTCTGCGTGTGGGACGGCTGGAAGCGCTGAATCCACCTCCCCTGAGTCTGATGCGCCTGTTTCGTCCGATGAATTGAGCGGGACCATTTCCGTTTCTGGGGCGTTTGCTCTGTATCCCATGATGACCGTTTGGGCGGAGGAGTTCACCAAGCTTCATCCTGATGTGCAGTTCGATGTGCAGGGCGGTGGCGCGGGCAAAGGCATGACCGATACCATTGCGGGTGCCGTGGACATTGGCATGATCTCGCGCAACATCAAGCCGGAGGAAGAGGCGCAGGGTATCTTCTGGGTGTCGGTGACGAAGGATGCGGTCTTCCCGATCATCAGCGCGGAAAATCCTGTGGCAGCGCAGTTGATGGAAAAAGGTATCACGCAAGAGGTCTATAACAAGATTTACATCACCGGTGAAATCACGACTTGGGGCGAAGTGATCGGCGACCCATCCATCACGGACAAGATCAATGTGTTCACCCGTTCGGATGCAGCTGGCGCAGCAGAACAATGGGCGAAGTATAGCGGTGGTGAAGCGCAGGAAGACTTGCTCGGTATTGGTGTGAACGGTGAACCTTCAATGGTTGACACAGTATTGAAAGATCCGCTCGGCATCGGTTTCGCCAACCTCAATAGCATCTTTGACCTGAGCGGCGGCGGACTTGTACCTGGAATCGTCATCCCACCCATCGACATCAACGAGAACGGCGTTGCAGACCCTGAGGAAATCTACACGGTCAAAGAAGATGCGTTCGGCGCTGTGGCGAATGGGACCTATCCTTCACCTCCTGCTCGCTTCGAAAATCTTGCTACGCTCGGCAAACCCGAAGGACTCGAACTTGAATTCATCAAATGGATTCTTACCGATGGTCAGCAGTATCTCGAAGCGGCCGGTTATGTTCCGCTCACGCCGGAACAGCAAGCTGAGTCTCTTGCAAAATTAGAACAATGAGCGAAATCGAATTCACTCAGATCAAAACGGAAGGGCGGCTTAGCCGCCCTTCCACGCCGTCTCGCGCCCGAACTGACCGCGCCGCGCAGCGCACTTTTTTTATCATCACGCTTGTGCCTGTGGCGCTCATCATCATTGTGGCAGCAGCACTGGTCGTGCGTTCGTATCCCATTCTCAATTCATACAGTTTGAGCGATCTCCTGCTCGGCGAAACCTGGCGACCCAATAACGGTGAGTTCGGTTTTCGTCCATTCATTCTTGGCACGTTGTGGGTCACAACCGTTGGAGTGCTTCTCGCCGTTCCACCTTGTTTACTGGTTTCGATCTATCTCGCGGAATACGCCCACAACCGCACTCGCACTTTTGCCAAACCCATTCTGGATGTGCTCGCCGCCATTCCGCCTGTGGTGTATGGCGTGTGGGGATTGCTGTCCATCGTTCCGTTCGTGGATGACGTGCTCGCGCCTCTCTCTGACCGTTGGCTTGGTTCTATTTCCATTTTTGCCGTTACCCAGCCGACGGGATTCGGAATCCTCGCAGGCGGAATCGTCCTCGCGGTGATGATTGCCCCGCTGATTATTTCGGTCATCTTTGAAGTACTTTCCACTGTTCCCAATGACTTGCGTCATGCTTCTCTCGCAGTTGGCGCAACAAAATGGCAGACCATCCGCACAGTGGTCTTGCCGCAAGTTCTGCCTGGTATTGTCGCCGCCATCGTGCTGGGAGCCTCGCGCGCGCTCGGTGAAACCATCGCGGTCTTGATGGTGGTCGGTAATGTGCCAAATATTCCCACATCTGTTTTTGATACGGCCTATCCGCTCCCAGCGTTGATCGCCAACAACTATGGCGAGATGATGTCCATCCCGTTGTATGATGCGGCTTTGCTCGGCGCGGCACTCGTTTTATTGGTGGTCATCCTCATCTTCAACATTTTGTCCACGCTGGTGCTCCAGCGCTTTTTGAGGCGCTCATGAAATTCAAAAAGAAACATTTCGAACGGCGTCACATCATCGAGTTTTCCGTCAAGTCCATTATGCGGCTGGCTCTCTTCATCGTCGCGGGTGCGCTCGGACTCATTTTGTGGACGATTATCTCGCGCGGTTTGCCTTCGCTTTCATGGGAAATGGTTTCGCAAGTTCCGCAGGGCGGATATTACATGGGCAAAGGTGGCGGCATCCTCAACGCTATCATCGGCTCGGCATATCTCGCCACAGGCGGGACTATCCTTGCCATGTTGTTGAGCGTGCCAATTGCACTCTATCTCAAAGCTTATCTCGGTACATCGAAATGGGGCGAATACGTCCGCCTTTCGCTGGATGTGTTATGGGGCATTCCTTCCATCGTGTATGGCGCGTTTGGTTTTGCGCTGATGATCCTGCTCGGAATGCGCGCTTCATTGCTTGCAGGCATCATCGTCCTCGCGCTCGTCGAACTGCCCATCATGACCCGCGCTATGGACGAAGTTATCCGCCGCATGCCCGTGGATTTGGAACATGCCGCCCTCGCGCTTGGCTCCACTAAATTTGAAGTCGCCATCAACATCATCACCCGCCAAATGCTGCCGGGCATTATCACCGCCATTTTGCTAGCATTCGGGCGCGGCATCGGTGACGCGGCATCGGTGCTGTTCACCGCAGGCTACACCGACCGCATCCCAACCTCGCTGATGAATCCCACTGCTTCGCTTCCGCTTGCAGTCTTCTTCCAACTCGGTTCGCCTTACCCTGAGGTCCGTGAGCGCGGATACGCTGCCGCGTTGATCCTGACCATTGTCGTGCTGTTGGTTAGTTTTGGGTCGCGTTGGTTATCAGCACGATTGAATCGCTACACGATCAAGTAGGGGCGACTCGCAAGTCGCCCCTACGAAGGATAAAAAATGAACAACACCCACATCCAAGTCAAAAATCTCAATGCTTATTACGGCAAGCAACATGCCTTGAAAGACATCAATATCGAAATTCCCAAAAACCAGATCACGGTCATCATGGGACCCAGCGGCTGCGGCAAGACCACTTTATTGAAAACCTTCAACCGCTTCTTTGAACTGAACGAAAACGTCACCCTCAGCGGCGAAGTTCTCGTGGACGGCGAGAACATCTACGACCCAAACGTGGACGTGACCGAAGTCCGCAAAGTGGTTGGGTTGCTCGCGCAACGCCCCACACCCTTGCCCATGTCAATTTACGACAACATCGCCTACGGCATGCGAATCCACCAGATGAAAAAAGATCGTGCCGAATATAAAAAATCGGTGCGGCATTATTTGGAAATTGCAGGCTTATGGGAAGAAGTCCACAAACGGATGCATGACCCCGCCACCTCTCTTTCCATCGGACAGCAGCAGCGCCTCTGTCTCGCCCGAGGCTTGGCCGTTGAACCGGAAATCATTCTCGG
>JAHDWC010000239.1 GCA_023382575.1 Anaerolineales bacterium | reverse complement strand
CCCCGTCCCTATCTTTTTAAGATTGAGAAGATAGCCAACTCCTGCCATCCCAAATCCAAGAACAGCCAACACCAGTCCCTGCCACATGACCGGGTTGAGCAATGCCCGTACCATCGCGGAGGCAAAGTCACTGGCGAAATCAAGCAGGAACAAGGGTAAATAATCGGGCATGCGGTTGACGAGGATGCGTTGAAGCACGCTTCCGAAAATCGGTGCGCCGAGCAGACCGGTCAGATAGGCGCTAGCGCCTGTGACAAAGAATGGGACGCCCCACCACATCAGCCACTCGCTCAACGAGCGGACGGCGAAAGCCGTCAGCGTGAGTAAAAATATCAGCGGCAGGATCAGGCTGAAGCGCATGAAGAGGCGCAGTATTTCCAGTCGTTGACGTGGATCATTTTGCGGCGATGCAGTCACGAGTGTCAATTGATCTGGAAGGGTCGAGGCGGTGAATTGCAATTGTCCTTGAATCACCGGCGCGAGCATGGGATGCAAATCTGCGGGGGGATTGCAGAGTTCGATCTGCCCGCCCGAAAAAAGATTGAGAGTCATTTGACCAATTTGAAACAGGTCACAGGCGGGCAGCGTGCCCAACAGCGACAGCACAGCTTGCACGCCTGTCTCGCTGGCGAGACTGACCTTCAACGGTGCCAGATTCAATTGGATGGAGTCCGTTTCGCGGTTAATGTAGGCGAAGGCAGAATTCAGCATGTCATCGCCCATTACCCTGAGCATCTCCGGTGGCAGCAGCGAGCGGAAGAATCCCTCCCACGCTTCACGGCTCATGCCTTGCATGACGACGGGAAATTGGCTTTGGTCTGCGCCAGAGTTTGTCATCGCCTCCGCCATCACAGCGGGTAGTTTGTTGTAAAAGTCTTCGCGCGCAAATGCTGTTTGATAGGTCTCTGCCGTGAAGGCGTTGCGGTCAAAGTTGAACAGGACCATTGCCGTCACAGCGGACAGGGTGAACAGGATCGCACAAATAGTGGCTAAAGTTTTATTCAAAGGATTCATAGGATAAAAAAAAGACAGTCACTTTTCAATGACTGTCTTTTGCTAATCAGGCAGTCAGGATCTCGATGTAATCTTGGGTCACGGTTTCGGCACTTCCAACGCCGAGCATGTCGAGCAATTCACGAACCAATTCGGCTTTGAGGTCGGCGTCCTTGCGGCTCCATGTGCGGCTCTTCACTTCGAGGAACGTTCCCATGGCAGGTTCTTTTACTTCATCGAGATTGATAAAGAACTCGGTATTCTTGTATTTGATGTGCCAGCGCAGGCGGTCTTTCTCCACCGAAATTTCCGATTTCGGTTTGAAGTATTCGCGATAGAAACGCAGCGACTGTGTGGCAGGCGCGAGGAAGCGGCTGCGCGAAAGCAGCACATCGTGTCCCATTTCGTCTTCGCGTTTTACACCGAGCAGGGTCAGGCGTGAGCGGGTGTTGACGATTTCGCCTTTTTCGTTGATGAAATTATCTTCGCGGAAGCGCAAGCGTCCCTGATTGGGGTCATCGAACACGAAATACTCGTCAAATTGACGATAATGTTTATACGCGGTGACTTCGATCTCTGCGCGCTTCAAATTCTGGATGACGGTAGCTGGCTCTGTCACCTTGACCTTGACCTGCACCTCGAACGACTCCTCTTCCATCGAGCCACCCAGCGCGATCAATTTGGAGAGCACCGACTGTTCGCGTTCGGTCAGGAAGGCGTCGATCTTGACAGCCAGTTCGCGCGCCTGAGCGAGCAATTCCTTTTCATTCAATGTCAACAGTTGATGGTCACGCATCAGCCATTTGCCGTTGACCATCACATCGGTCACGTCGGTGGATTTGGCGGCAAAGACCAACTGCGCGTACGCATTCTGCGGGTCACGTTTGAAGCGCGGAGAGTTGTGCAGTGGAGAAGTGTCCACAAGAATCAAGTCGGCGCGTTTGCCAACTTCGAGCGAGCCGGTGATGTGTCCCAGATGCAGGGCTTGCGCGCCGAGGCGGGTTGCCATCAGCAGAGCGGTTGCAGCGGGGAGAACGGTCGGGTCGTTGGATGAAGCCTTGGCCACGAAAGAAGCGAGGCGCACTTCCTCGAACATGTCGAGGTCGTTGTTCGAGGCAGGACCATCTGTGCCCACGCCCACGTTCAATCCATCATCCAGCATTTTTTGGACGGGGGCAAACCCCGAAGCGAGTTTGAGATTCGAAGATGGATTATGTGCCACACCTGCATTGGCGTGCTGAAGTGTGCGGATCTCACCCGTGTCGATATGGACGCAATGCGCGGCGATGACCTTGGCTTCGAACAAACCAAGTTTCTTGACATAGGGGATGACCGGCATGCCCTGTTCCTTGCGCATGTTTTCGACTTCAAAAGCGGTTTCGGAAATGTGGATGTGCAAAGGCACGTCGAACTCTTTGGCAAGGTCTACGCAAGCGCGGATAATTTCAGGGTTGGTGGAGTAGGGGGCATGCGGCGCGATGGCAGGGACGATGAGCGGATGTCCTTTCCATTTTTTGATGAATTCGCGCGCATAAGCGAGCGAGTCGTCATACGAAGCCGCATCTGGTGCAGGATATTTCATGATCGACTCGCCGCACACGGCGCGCATGCCCGCATCAGCTGTGGCTTGGGCGATGTCATCTTCAAAGTAATACATGTCGTTGAAGGTGGTCACACCGCTGCGGATTTGCTCGGCGCAGGCAATCAGCGTGCCCAAACGGACAAATTCCGGCGAGACGAACTGACGTTCCACTGGCAGCATGTAGCCCATCAGCCAGACGTCGAGGCGCAGATCGTCAGCCAGTCCGCGGACAAGGGTCATCGGCACATGCGTATGCGCGTTGACCAGTCCCGGCATCAGCACTTTACCGCCGCAGTCGATGATCTCGCTGGCGGTGAATTCTTTTTTGAGTTCCGCTTCGAATCCAACCGCGACGATGGAATCGCCTTTGACGGCGACCGCACCGGGGTCATATTGGATTAGGTTTTCGTCCATCGTCAACACGATGGCATTGGTGAAGAGGGTATCTACATTTTGAGTCATTCAATCTCCTTGGTTTTCTTGAAATCGTGCCCTTGCTTATCTCCAATTCAAAAGCACTTCCAACGCTTTCAGGTTCTCTTCGAAATCTGTGTACCTGTGCGTGGAAAGTTCCATGTCCACGGCAGTAATGTCTAACGCAACGGCATAGTCCGCCAACGTGCCGGTGTAGACGCAACCCGTGTCGATGGGTGGATAAGGATAACCGGTTGCCCGCGAAAGCGCCTTGGCAAATTTTATCGAATTTTCTTCCCAGGGCACGCCGCCGGGGAAGACGCCCAAGGCCGCGCTGTGATAACTGATGAGTGTCTCGACATCATGCGATTGCAGGAAATACATTACTGCTCGCGTCTCCGGCTCCGAGCCGGGACTGGGTCCGCCAGTGGTGGGAGTCAGGCTCCAGCACCCAGCACGGTCCCAGGTCTTTGCCCAATTTTCAGGGAAGTTGCGATTCAGATCCACCCCGTGATCGTTGACGCGACCGTCGATCCCGTGGTCACGCGCATCACCATCGGGATTCATATTTCGCAGGATATGAAGCGTCACATCGCTGGGAATGATCTCAGGATGTTCGAAGATATGCTGGATCAATTCATCAGCCAGCGCAATCGTATTCCATTCGTAGCCGCCGTGGATGCCTGCCACGATCATCTTTTCGCGCTCGCCATTCCCAAATGTGTACACTTCGATCGGTCTACCTGAGACAGAATATCCGACCGTGGCGACGCGAGCATTGCCCAATCTTTGCAAATTTTGGATGACGAATGGCGTGGGCGTATCCACCACGATCATCGTCGAGCGCGGATTTGGGGTAATGGTTGGCAGGATCAGCGAGAACGGATTCGGCGTGAAGGTGGGCGGCAACGTGGCCGTGTAATTTGGGTTTGGCGCCATTGGCGCAGCGAGGACGGGTTGCAATGCCCAATAGGCTAACAGCACCAGCGCGATCCCACCCAAGCCGAGAATGTTCAGCCCCCAGGCGAGGATGACCCAGGGTGAATCGTTTTGTTTGCGCGGCTTGGGCTTTGCCATTATTGCATTTCCTCCAGCGTGGTGCGCAGCCAATTCAACGCCAGGGTCATGCTCCAGCGCGGAAGGCTCTTGGGCGGACCGCCATACGTGATGCGATGAGTCTTTTCGCCTTTGGGTGAGATCATTGCCATCTCGGCGGCGCGTTCTTCCATGTTGACGGAAATTCCGAGCGCAAAGTCTGTGCCCGATTCGCTGCGGGCGGCGCGTAAAGCTTCCATCAGTGAAGCAGGCGTGAGGTCAGGGAGAGAGGCGGTATGCGGGATCTTGCGCGCCAACATCCCATCGAGTCCGCATTCAACAGCAGATAGAGTCAGGCCGCGTCGCGCCAGCATATCCAGCACAACATCTTCGAGCCGATCTTCATCTACGCCGAAGATGATACTGCCCAGCCGTTCGCGCACCTGCGCCTCGACCTGTGCGATCATCGCATCTGCTTCAGCTTCGGTCTTCGCCTTGGCTGTGATGCGCACATCCACCACGCCAGTGTGCGCGGCAAGCCCAACCGTGGGATTGCTGAGCGTTTCAAGGTCAGCGATCTTTTCGTCGATCATGCCTTCGCCGAGACCCGCGCAATGGATGACGCGCACCTTGATGAGTTCATGTAGGTTGAACGTTATTTGCAGATATGGGATGATGGATTCGTGCAAGACGTGCTCCATTTCGTTGGGCACGCCGGGCAAAGAGATCACGGCTCGTTTCTGACCGTCGACCTGTTTCTCGACGATAAAGCAAGGGGCCGTGCCGACGGGATTCCGCACCCCGATGGCGCCCTGTGGAACGAACGCCTGCCGCTTTTGATTCTCTGACGGCTTGCGCCCATATCGTGCGATAGTTTCGACCACCTGCTGCCACAGATCCTCGCGGAATTCGGTTCCCACGCCGAGGGCTTTGGCAACCGCCTCACGTGTGGGATCGTCTACTGTGGGACCCAGCCCACCCGTGGTGATGACAAAATCGGCACGTTCAAGCGAATTGTGGATCGCACTCGCGATGCGTTCCACGTTGTCGCCGATGGTGATGGTGCGATATAAATCCACGCCCATGCTGCGCAGTGTGCGCGCGATGTAGCGCGTGTTGGTGTCCACGATCTCACCGAGCAATATTTCCGTTC
>JAHDWC010000238.1 GCA_023382575.1 Anaerolineales bacterium | reverse complement strand
ACATTGCTAGCCATTATCCGCTCGGAGGAGTATTCATATGATCGAAAGAACTCTGGCAACCAAGCTAATTACACTTGCGAAGAAATTCCAAGTCATTACCATCACAGGACCTCGTCAATCAGGTAAAACCACCCTCGTTCGGGCTACCTTTCCCACCTTGCCATACGTATCTTTGGAAGAGCCTGACATCCGCCAGATTGCGCTGACCGATGCACGTGGCTTCCTCGCAAATTATCCGAATGGCGCAATTTTGGATGAAATCCAAAATACTCCAGATTTGTTTTCCTACATTCAAAAGCTGGTGGATGAGAACCGAAAAATTCAATTCATTTTGACCGGTTCGTCAAACTTCCTATTGATGGAAAAAATCAGTCAAACACTGGCAGGACGTACTGCTGTTTTACACTTACTGCCACTATCTTTTGCAGAATTGAGTCCAGATGCAAAGCAATACGAAAGCCTGATTTTCAAAGGTCAATATCCACGCATTTATGATCGTGACATTGATCCCACTGATTTTTATCCGGCGTACATCCAAACCTATGTTGAGAAAGATGTGCGCTTGATGAAAAACATCGGAGATATCAATTCTTTTATTCAATTCACACAGTTATGCGCCGGGCGTATCGGGCAACTGCTCAACTATGCCAGCCTGGCAAGCGATGCTGGTATCAGCCCAAACACTGCTAAAGCCTGGCTGTCCATTTTGGAGAGTTCCTACATTCTGTATCGTCTACAGCCCTATCATCGCAACTTCAACAAACGGTTGGTCAAATCACCCAAGTTATATTTTTACGATACGGGTATTGCGTGTTCCCTACTGGGAATCCGCGAAGAAGATCAGGTCAACTCGCACTATCTAAAAGGTGGGCTTTTTGAGAATCTGATCATCAATGAGTTTATTAAGCGCAACTTCCATCGTGGCGAGAATCGTTTGCCGTATTTTTGGCAGGACAATCATGGTAAAGAGATTGACTGTCTATTGGCAAATGGCGAAAAAATCACCCCAGTTGAGATAAAATCCGGTAAAACGATGTCCACTAGCTACTTTGATAATCTCCAATACTGGCGCCAGTTGGCAGCGGTTCCTGAAGATCAAGGCTATGTGGTTTATGGAGGAGAACAGTCCATGCAGGCTGGTGATGGATATTTCATCAGTTGGCGAGAGTTGGAGCGCATTCCAGATTAATGAGTCGCTAGTCGGGTGCATCAGTATCCACTTTTATATCGATTACCTTCAAATATTTTCAGCATCACAACCACAATCGGATCTGTCCAACAGAGTACAAATCTGGTATATGAGTATAAGTTTCGACCGGCAAACGTAGGCGGCAAGAACCAGTCAATAAAAATGAGGAAACACCCCGCAAATGCGAGGGTGTTCTTATGTAAATATTCTCAGCCCGGTATTCCCGAACACTACTATCACACCAAAGATTTAATCCGCCTCCAGTCTGACCCATAATCATCCTCTGGGTTGAGCCGTTAAATAAGCTTGTCTCCTATACTTCGGGGCATCAAGGAGACAAAATGATCACTGTAATTGTTATTCTTCTCGCCTTCATTTTTGCTTTAGCTGGTATATGTCCGCTGTTCATCACCGATGATCTAAAAGATATCGTTGAGGTAAGACAATAGCCATGTTCCTGCACTTGCTCACCATCGAAACCCGCAAGCTATTCAAAAACCCCATTCTGTGGGCGGACTTGGGCATACTGACTATCATCTTCGCCGCTTATTTCACCGTCCGCTATGCCATCATCGCCGAAGCCGTGCGCAACGGATTGGGGAACACGCGCGGGCTGGAACTTGACCTGCAAGTGGGGCTGGGTTTGTTCGGCAATTTCAGTGTACTGTTCTATGCCGCCACCGCCGCCATTATCAGCGCCGATGATTACCCTGATCGCTCGATACAGATGTGGCTGACGCGCGGGGCGCCGCGCGCACTCCTGTTGCTGACGCGCGTGGTCATCATCCTTGTTATAGGCTTATTCCTGACCATTTTTATCATCGGCATGATCCTTGCGCTTGCAATGCTCATGCGCACCGCTTTCTTGGGCGGCTTTACCGCCCAAAATCTCAACTGGGTGCAACTCCTACCTGCCACCCTGCGCATTTTCGCTGCGTCCATTCCCTACCTGGCGCTGACCGTGCTGCTCGGCGTCGTCAGCCGTTCGCCTCTCTTCGCAGCAGGCGGCACACTGGTTTTCGCGACAGTGGTTGAAAAACTGCTCGAAGGTTGGAGCGACAACTATCCGGCGCTCATCCAGTTCATTCCATCTCACCTTTCACAACTCCTGTTATTCAACAACTATGCTATTGACCGCACCGCCCGCCCAATGATTCTGGGTGGCGCATATCTCCATGAGTCGCAGGTTTTCATCACCATTGGCTTTTTCCTGTTGGTGTTCAGCGCACTCTCGCTTGTTATCTTTTCCCGTCAGGACTTGGGCGGCTAACATGAAAAAACTTTTCCTTCTCGCCCTGATCTTCCTCACTGCGTGCGAATCACTGCCCACTTATACGCCTGAGCCCGATTATCCCGTTGTCAAAACCAATCCCACCATCTACGATGCCAAAACATCCGATCCCGTAGGGCTGGGTGATCCGTTTTATCCTATGCTCGGCAACCCCGGCTACGATGTGAACCATTACGATATCGCGCTCACGGTTGACCCCACCTCCAACACCATCAGCGGCATGACCACCATCGAAGCGGTGGCACTTGAAGATTTGAGCCAATTCAATCTGGATATGTCCGGGCTGGAAGTGGATTCCGTTTCGGTGGATGGGGTGGACGCGGATTTTTCCCGCAGCCAAATGGAGTTGACCATTTCGCCCCGCAGCCCGATCACTGCCAAACAGGCATTTACCGTCGCTGTGACCTATCACGGCTCCCCCGAACCAGTCATGGATGACTCCATTCACATGCCCCTAGGCTGGCAAAAAATGACGGGCGGCTTGTTTGTGTTTAGCGAACCCTCCGGCGCGATGAACTGGTTCCCGTGCAACAATCACTGGAGCGATAAAGCCACCTATGCCTTTCGCATTTCTGTGCCAGATGACTTTGAAGTCGTCGCCAACGGGCGGCGGGAAAATATCTCAGCCAGTGAAGTGCCAGGGTACAGCACGCAGGTGTGGGTGATGGATGATCCGATGTCTACCTATCTGGCAACGATTGTCATCGGGCAGTACGAATCTGAAAGCCAGCAATCCACCGCAGGGGTAGACATCCACAATTTTTACCCGCTGGGAACGCCGGACAATGTGAAAGATGATTTCGCCCGCACACCCGAGATGATCGATTTCTTTGGCGTACTCATCGCCCCGTACCCGTTCGATAACTATGGCGCGGTGCTGGCAAATGAAGAATTGGGCTTTGCCTTCGAAGCGCAGACCCGTTCGTTGTTTGGCAAACAGGGCGCGGATGAAGAAGTGGTGGCGCACGAACTGGCGCACCAGTGGTTCGGCGATAACCTGACGGTTGCCACTTGGCACGACCTGTGGCTGAAGGAAGGTTTTGCGTCGTATCTATCGTGGTTGTGGCTGGAACATTCGCAAGGCAGTGCTGCGTTCGAGCAGCACATCCAGGATGTGTATGATGTGCTGGTGATGAGCCAGTATGGGGTGTTTTTCCAACCGGTGGGCGCAGTGCGCCCGGCAGGACTATTTGACCTGTATGGTTCGACGACTTACTATCGCGGCGCGCTGACCCTGCACGCCCTGCGGCTTGAAGTGGGCGATGAAAAATTCTTCGAGATTCTGCGCACATTCTATGCGAATTACTCTGGTGATGGAAAGACTGCCAAAACCGATGATTTCATCACACTGGCGCAGGAAGTGAGCGGCAAAGATTTGACCGAATTATTTGACCTGTGGCTGAATACGGATTGGATGCCGCCGAAACCATAAAAACCCGGTATTAGAAGAGCGAATATTCGAATATCGGTTCCAAAATTAGGAGATCAACATGACCAATATCATTCTCGAAACCAAAGACCTGACCAAAACCTACGGCAAATCAAAAGCCGTGGATGCGGTGAATATCACTGCCTATGAAGGCGAAGTGTTCGGATTTCTCGGTCCCAACGGCGCGGGCAAAACCACCACGCTCGGCATGGCGCTCGGACTTGTCCATCCGACGACAGGCGAAGTGAGCGTGCTCGGTGAGCGCGTCACGCCCAATCACACCCATGCACTGAAACAAGTTGGCGCGCTGCTGGGAGCGCCTGCCTTTGTGCCGTATCTCTCCGCCTGGGACAATATCGAACTGGTCTCGCGCCTGACTCCCGGTGTGGATAAGAAACGCATCAATGAAGTCATTGATCTCGTTGGGCTGACTGATTCTGCCAAACGCAAAGTGGGCAAGTTTTCCACAGGCATGAAGCAGCGTGTTGGACTGGCGATGGCGCTGGTACATCGTCCGCGCTTTGTTATTTTGGATGAGCCCACGAATGGGCTCGATCCCGCCGGGATGCGGGAGATTCGTCAGTTGCTGCGGACACTGGCAGAGAACGGCACGTCTGTTTTGCTGTCGAGTCACCTGCTCAACGAAGTACAGCAGGTCTGTGACCGCATCGCCGTGCTCAACCGTGGACGCGTCGTGGCACAGGGCCGCGTGGAGGATCTGCTTAACGGGCAAAAGCCGTCGGTGCGGTTAACGGTCCCTGATACGGGAACCGCTGTTCGTGCGTTTGAATCGCTGTCCGGGGTCGAGAACATCCAGGCAAGCGGAAATACGCTCATCGTCACGGGAGTCACCAGTCAAACGGTGATGAATCATCTGCTGGAACATCACATCATCCCCACCGAGATTACCGCTCAGAAAAGCGACCTTGAATCGCTGTTCATGGATCTGACCACCACCAATTGATAAAGGACATCGCATGTTTTTGAAACTCTTCTCCATTGAATGGACTCGTCTCACACACCGTACTTTGTTTTGGTTAACGCTGGCCGCCTGCTCGCTGTTCATCTGGCTGAGCCTTGAAAATTTCTACACCATGAACCGCGTCCAATTTTTGGACGGTAGTCTGAAGATACCCGGCGTTTCCTTTGACCTTGCCAACTCGCTTGACCAGTTGTTGATCGTTGCCCTGCCCTTCCTAATCCTGATCTCGGCGGTGATGCTCGGCAATGATTATTCGCAGCGCACGAATCAACACTGGTTGATGCGGGTATCTCGTACATCCAACCTGCTGGC
>JAHDWC010000237.1 GCA_023382575.1 Anaerolineales bacterium | reverse complement strand
GAAAAATGCCATGTGGGATGCCGTCCGCTTTTGGCTTGACCTTGGCGTGGACGGGTATCGTCTCGATGCGATCGGTACCATCTTCGAAGACCCCAAGCTGACATCCCACACCGTCCCGATGAATCTCGCGGAACTGCGGCGCTTCTCCGAGCTGGCTCAAAGCGACGAAGATAAAAAGCTTAAAGAAAAATACTGGTTCGACATGTTCAAGCATCAATGGGGGCAGCCCGGCGTCCATGAGCTGATGAAGGAACTGCGTGCTATCCTCGATGAATATGACGGCGAGCGCATGCTCGTCGGCGAAGATGACAACATCGACTACATGGGAGATGGCAACGATGAACTGCATCTCGTGTTCAACTTCCCGTTGGCCAATACAAACCGCATCACACCAACCCATGTTCGTCAAAACCAGCAAGAACGTATCGCCCGCTTGAATCAATTGCACCCTCATGGCTGGGCGTGTAACACTCTCGGCAACCATGACCGCTCACGCATCTACACCTGCTATGGCGATAGAGTCCACGATGCAGAACTTGCCCGCCTGAACGCCGCCCTTGTGCTGACACTGAAAGGTACGCCTTTCCTCTACAACGGCGAAGAGATCGGCATGAGCGACACCATGTTAACCGACATCTCACAAGTCAAAGATACGATGGGAAGTTGGTATTATCACGCCATCGTCACCGATATGGGCGTTCATCGCGAAGAGGCGATGATCCGCACTGCCGAAATGACCCGCGATAAAAACCGTACGCCCATGCAATGGTCAAACCAGTCCAATGCAGGCTTCTCCCCTGAAGGCGTCAACACCTGGCTGCCTGTCAACCCGAACTACAAAGATGGCGTCAATGTCTTTGAGCAGGAACAAAACCCAAGTTCGATGCTCAAGTATTACAAGCAACTGCTACAAGTCCGCAAATCTGCGCCGGCATTGGTCGAAGGCGATTACCAACCCGTCCACGAACATGCTGAGGAATATCTTGCATTCCTGCGCATCAGCAAGACGCAATGCGTGTTGGTGGTATTGAATTACTCTGAAACGCGGCTGGAGTTGGACTTCTCCACCCTTGACGAAGTCAAAGGCAAACATCTGCGCCCACTTTTCTCCAGCGCAGCACGCCCCAACATTGAGGAAAGCTCAACGAAGCTGACGCTCCATCCGTTTGAAGTTTTCATGGCAAAGATCCTCTAATTGCAGATGAGCCATGTTTGACGTCGAAGATGCGCCTCTCGATCGTGACCATGAAGCCAAACCAGCCCGTCAATTCGTTACGTTATGCGGACGCATCTTCCGCGATACAGACCCGCAATACTTCCCTTTCGCCCATTATCGCGGACGGTTGATCCGCTTCTGCACAGATGCCTGTCTGGGTGCTTTTCTCGCAGACCCGGATGTCTTTTACAAGGTTCATCGCAACTCCGAAAGGACAAAATAGGTGTGGGCTCCGTTCGATTTTTCATGGCAGAATTGGTGTCCTGACCCAGATCACGCCGCCATTACCCTCCCGCCCGATTGGGATAAAGTTCATTAGAGGTGACCATGCTTTCCCCGCGCAAGTCCATTGAATACAATCGGTATGAATTCAAGCAATGGGAACACCATGATGCTGAAACCATCGTGGAGGCTCCCGTTTCATTGACCGTCAACGGGGAGGTATGGATCTCGTTCATGTGTACGCCGCTTCATCTGGAGGAATTGGCGGTGGGCTTCCTCTACAACGAGGGCATCGTCAAAAGCATGGACGACATAGCCGATGTCCGCTTGTGTGAGCATGGCGACAATGTGGATGTGTGGCTGAGTCGCTCTGTGGAACAGCCGACGAATTGGCGCAGAACATCTGGCTGTACGGGCGGCGTGACGGCTGTTGACCTGCTCGCGAAACCCAATGTCGATTTTTCGACGAACCGCTTCAAGGTCCAGCCGGAAGCGATCATGGAACTGGTGGAGAAGTTGTTCGAAGCGCAGGAGCTGTATCGCGAAACAGGTGGAGTCCATACATCCGCATTAAGCGATGGGGAGAAAGTAGTAGCTGCGGCAGATGATATCGGCAGGCACAATACGTTGGATAAAATCGCAGGGTTCTGTTTGATGAAAAATATCTGGCCAGAGAAGCGTATTCTGATCACCACCGGGCGCATCAGTTCAGAGATGCTGCAAAAAGCCGCACAACTGAATGCGCCAATTTTGATCTCGCGGACTTCGCCTTCGTCGCTGTCCATTGAGATGGCAGAACGATACGGTATCACATTGATCGGCTATGCGAGGAAACATCGTTTCAATGTGTATTCAAATGGTGAAAGAGTTGGTTTATAAAATTTACAGCCGCCCAATGGGCGGCTTTTTATATGACAATCATCCGGATTGCATGGGATGAAAGAAACTAACTAATTTGGATAACCTGGGGAATAATTCCAAAGTAGTTATCTTAACAATAGGCTCCTTGAAAGGATTCCTTTTATGAATCTTAATGACATTATCGAAATCTCCGAGGGGGAGGTGTTAACGCCGGAATTAAGTACCGATGTCAATATCCACGGCGGTTACTGCGCAGACTTAATGAGTGATGTGCTGGCATCCAGCCGTCCGCGTGCTGTGTTGATCACCGGGCTGACCAACCCGCAGGTTGTACGAACCGCGCAGATCGCAGAGTTCCGCGCCATCATTTTCATCCGCGGAAAAGTGCCCCAACCTGAAACCGTTGATATTGCCATACAGGAAAATATTCCGCTCATCTCCAGCCCAATGGGGATGTTCGAGTTGACCGGCAAGCTCCACGATGCAGGACTAAAAAGTTACGAAGGCAATGTCCCAACAAACTAGGCAGCCCACCGAGCAGGAAAAATTTGGACGCCACCGCCCCGTCACAGACCGTGATGCGCAGGAGATCAATCGCGTCGAGGAACTTTCCTACGACCTGAAGATCCGCGAGGTGATGACATCCAAGCTGTATACGGCTGCGCCTGATATGCCGCTTCCCAAAGTGTTGGAGATCATGCGTACCAATCGCATCTCGGGCGTACCGGTCGTCCAAGATCGCAAGATGATCGGCATCTTCAGCATCGAGGATATCGTGCGGGCGCTGGAAAAAAATGATTTCGCCACCACGGTCAGCCAATACATGACGCGTGACGTAGTCACCGTGGCCGAATATGAATCCATTGTCAAAGCCATTCAGACCTTCACAGAAAGCCGCCTCGGACGTCTGCCCGTCGTCAATAAGGACGGCGAATTGGTAGGCATGATCACCAAAGGGGACATCACCCGCGGCATCCTGATCGCGCTTCAACGCGACTACAAAGAAGAAGAGTTGCGCCGTTATCGCGCCAGTCACCTCTTTGAAGACATCATCTCAGACCGCACCACGCTCGTCCTACGTTACAACATCAAAGCCGGAGATTTCACGCACGGCGGCAACGCATCCAGCCACATTAAACGTGCGCTCTTGCGCCTCGGTGCAGACGCGCAGCTTGCGCGGCGCTGCGGAATTGCCGCCTATGAAGCGGAGATGAATCTCATCATCCACACTCTCAACGGGGGCATTCTCAAACTGGAAGTCGAGCCGCACAAGATTACCCTCTCCACCACCGACGACGGTCCCGGCATTCCAGATATCGAAAGGGTTTTACAGCCCGGCTATTCCACCGCCACCGATAAAGTCCGCGAGATGGGCTTCGGCGCCGGCATGGGATTGGTCAACATCAAACGCTGCGTAGACAAAATGGAACTCGAATCCACAGTCGGCAAAGGCACAAAACTGACCATGCGGATCAGCGTGCCATCCGAATCGCTCAACGGCAAAAGGGAATAATTCCATGAATCTTCAAACCATCATCGACCAGCTTCAACTCAAAGTCCTCACTCAACCGCGCGATTTCTCCTCCGTCGAAGTCAAAGGCGGCTACACCTCCGACTTGCTTTCATGCGTGATGGCAGGCGCCAAAAGCGGCAACCTGTGGATCACCCTGCAAGCGCATCTGAACATCGTCGCTGTCGCCTCCATGCTCGACGTGGCAGCCGTCATCATCACGGAAGATGCGCAACCCGACCAAGCCACCATCACCAAGGCAGATGAACAAGGCGTCAGCCTGCTTTCCACGCCCAAGGCAAGCTACGAAATTTGCGGCACCCTGTGGGAAATGAACATCCGCTAGCAATGAAAACCTTCAGGGCAGATCTTCACGTTCACACGGTCCTCTCGCCCTGCGCCGAGGTGGAAATGATCCCACCGCTCATTGTCGAACGCGCGCTCGAACTTGGCATCGACCTGATCGCCGTCACCGACCACAACGCCAGCGCGAACGTTTCGGCTGTGCAAAAAGCGGCAGAAGGAACCGGATTGACCGTCCTCCCCGGCATGGAAGTCCAAACGCGGGAAGACGTCCACCTGCTTTGTCTCTTCGCCTCTTTAGCAGACCTCGAAGTGTGGCAGCACGAAGTTGACCTTTCACTACCCGACGAGTTGAATCCTGCCGATTACCTTGGTGAACAATTCGTCGTAGATGAAAATGGCGACTACGTCCGCACCGAGACCAGGCTGCTGTTAACCTCCACCAAGTTTTCCATCGAAGAAGTGATCGAGCGCGTGAACCAACTCGGCGGGCTGGTCATCCCTGCACACGTTAACCGCACAGCGTATGGCTTGTTCCCTACGTTGGGCTTTCTGGCAGCGTGGTGGAACTTCCCGGCACTGGAAATTTCCCGCCACATCACGCCTGAGGCGCTGAATAATCAGTTTCCATCCTCCAAGGATCATCCCCTCATCCAAAGCGGAGATGTCCATCGTTTGGATGAATTCGTCGGCACCACCTACTTTGAAATCGAAACACGAAGCCTGAATGAGATTCGTCTGGCGCTTCTCGGAGAAAACGGACGCAAGGTTTGGATCAGTCACAAATAATTGACTGACAACAGACACCATAGCCATGTGACATCCTTCATTGACCAATTCGGCTTAAACAATTAAACTATTTTTGTGAAATTTATCACAATGTTTTAGAAGGCAAAAATGACGAGACGACATACAGAAATCCCCCCGAACGACCCCTTAAATTCAGAAAACCTCAAAGCATTGATCGATCAGGCGATTGTGGAAAATAAAGAGCGCCCCGGCGCTGTGATGCTGGTGTTGAATGAAGTCCAGTCAAAAATTGGGCACGTTTCCCCTTGCATGCAGACCTATATCGCCCAGAATTTGAACGTCCCACTTGGGCAAGTCCACGGTGTAGTGACATTCTATTCGTTCTTCAAGACCAAGCCGCGCGGTAAGCACACCATCAAGTTCTGTCTGGGGACGGCGTGCTACGTGG
>JAHDWC010000236.1 GCA_023382575.1 Anaerolineales bacterium | reverse complement strand
TCAACAGCATGGGGAGCGAGGCTCCAGCGTAGGCTAAGACCAACGTGTTCACCGTCGCCGCTACATGGTCCTGACCGATGCGCATGGCAGCCCCATAGAGACCGCCAAAGCCGAGGCTTGGATTCGCATGGTGAAGTTCAAACACGGCTGAGGCTTGAGTCGTCACCAAATCGTCTAACACACCCAATGCGCCAATAATCAAGCCGCCGAGAAAAAGTCCGCGCAGGCTGATGGGTGTTTCGCTGAGTTGCATTAAGAACATCACGTTCTCGTCGCCGGAGCCGTTGAGTTTGGCAAAGACCACAAACAACCCCGCCAAAGCGCCTGTAATGAGCAGGACAATGACCATGCTGATGACAGCCGCGTGTGTTTTGAGAGTCCAGCCATAGGTGAGATAAAGTGTGACCGAGAGCAAAATGATCGAGCCGATGATGCTGATCGTGAGCGGATCGTCGCCTGCGAGAATGTGCGGAATGATAAAGCCGATGATGATGTACAAGCTGAATGCCATGCTCAACATCGCGCGGA
This sequence comes from Anaerolineales bacterium, assembly GCA_023382575.1. Lineage (GTDB taxonomy): Bacteria > Chloroflexota > Anaerolineae > Anaerolineales > Villigracilaceae > Villigracilis. Next base: position 4,920 of record JAHDWC010000236.1, on the reverse strand, counting down.
TGCCTTTCCATTGGCTGATAAGTACGATGGCAACTGCAAAGATCAGCGCCAGCCACAAGATCGGCGTCGTGCGGACATAATCCACAAAATAGGCATTGACCACGTTGTCGGGTGTCTTCGAGATGGTGACGATGATTCGGTCACCCGGCTTGAGCAGGTAATCGTCTGAGCGCACTTGTCGTTTGCCGTAGTCAATTTCCATGACGATGCCGGTGTATTCGCCCTCCAGAATATTGACGCGTGCGATCTGATAGGTTTGCAGAGAACCACCTAAATCAATCTCGCCTTCTTCGATGATCTGCGTCACTTCTGCGCGGACAGTATCTGCTCCAAACGTGGAGAAACCTTCGCCCGGTAATTGAACCTGATTTAGCAACGTGTAAGCTGTCACCCCAATCAACAGCAGAAAAGGAAAGAGCCATGAAGTTTTTTTCATGGCTCTGATTATAAACGGACGGTGAATAGTTTACTTTTCGCTATCTGGGATTTGCGACTCTTCGATTAAATCCTTTGGCGTCGCCGCGCCGCAACTGGGACAAACATATTTGTGCTCGATGGGAACATATGACCGTGTACAGAACGGACAGGTGATGGGCATCGGTTCCTTTGGCACTTCTTTGATGACTTCCTTGGTTACTTCACGGGTGACGGTGCGCGTCCGACCGCCTCCGCCAAAGACGAGGACATCTCCGCCAGAGTGAGAGGATCCACCCCCAGAGGAGGAAGAGCCCGAAGAAACCTTCTTCGCTATCCCGCCGATGGCTGCGCCGCCAAAGGCACTCTTCGACTCAGAAGACGATAATCCGCCTGAGCTGCGTGCCCGCGTAGACGAAGAGGACCGCGACGATGACGACTTGGACGAGGACTTCGATCCGCCTTTCATGTTTCCAAGCACGAGGAACAGCACTGCCACGATCACCACTGCCGCCAATGTGACAAAGACAATGATCGCCGTCAGACGGAGAGCGCGCGGAATATTATATAGTTCGTAGCCGTAACTAAAGAGGAATACACCACCTACATAGAATGGCGCGAGAATGAGCATCAGCAGGATGCCCAAATCTTGTGAAAAACTTTCTTCGATGAAGGTCAGATAACCGATAAAGGCGATCAACGCCAATGTTGCCAGAGCGATTAATCCGCCAGGGATGAGGATGTGTAATGGCTTGCCTGGCTTTTCGTCGTCATGATCGTACTCGTACACTTCGTGGGTTTTCGCCCGCACTTGCCTGGCTTTGTATTCAGATGTAGGCATGCTCTTCTCTCTCCTTGCCAATAAACAGTAAATGGTCGGCTTACTTGCTTAGGTCACGCGCCGTGGATTCCATCTGGGCGAGGATGGCGGCTACCTGTCCGCTTGCTACGTTGACGCGGTACATGTGCGCGAAGCCGTCGCCCAGCATTATTTTAACTGTACGCCACGAACCCAGCGGAGGTTGCATCTCGCCTTGCGGAATCAAGTCTACAGCTTGCTTCCACTGCGGATAAGTCCGCTCGTAATCGCCGAGCAATTCCAAGGTCGAAGAGCGAAGCGGGAAGAGGTGAGTGGCTTCCACCCAGCGAGCATCTTGTTCTTTTTCCAACAGCCATTTGATGAAAAGCCACGAGGCGAGTTGTTCTTCTTCACTGGAATTTAAGACGACATACGATGAGCCGTAGACCGCGATGATGCCATTGCCGTTGTTCGGGAACGGCATCACAGACCACTTGTCGCGGTTGCCTGCGCTAGCAAAGGCGCGTGAGACATCGGGCAGGTCGCCGAGGTCCGCGGTGATGAACAAGGCTTCGCGTTCGGCAAAAGACGTGATGGGATTGCTCGCGCCCTGCCAGGCGCAATTATCTTCGGAAAGTTCGCGCAGATATTTGAATGTATCAACGTTTTTCGGCGCGAGGAAGCGATAATTGCCTTCTTCCAACACGCCGCCGCCAAATGCCAACATCCACGAATAGGCGGTCATCGGCTCGGTGTTCACCAACCAGCCGCCCAGCGCATCGTTTTCGGCGATGTCGTCAGTGCGCATCGAGGTATGAGCGCGGCAGGCTTGCTGTTTAAAATCATCGGTCGATACGGGCACTGTGCCGAAGCCCAACTCGTCGGCCCAGGTTTCGTTCCACAACAAAACCATCGCCGTGCGCTGCGCCGGGACCGCCACGCGTGCATTGGCGGAAAGATCCTGATTCCAAAACGCAAACGGAATGTCTTCCGAATCCAAACCATACATTGGGTCATCGACATAATCGGTCAGGTCGGTTACCAAGCCTTCGTCGTACCAGCCCTGTGCATGCTCGGGCAACGCGATCACCATGTCAGGTCTATTGGGCGTCGCAAAAGATGCGTTGGTTGTCTCGTACAAGTTCGCAAAGTTGACCTGACTCTCAGCCGTAACTTCAATTCCCCACGGGTTTGAAGCGTTAAATTCTTTGACAAACGTTCCAAATAGACTCGCCTCGAGTCCATACCACGGCATCCAGACGGTGATCTCGAGTCCGTTCAACGCCTCTTCATCGACCTCAAGCTGACTCCCCGTGGCGGGAGTTGGTTCTGGCGTGGAGTGGGTTCCCTCGCTTGGGGTGGCTGTCGTTTCCACGGCTTCAGTGGCAGGTTCATTCGCCCCACAAGCGGATAAAAAAAGGGCAACGATAAAAAGAAGAGAGATAGTTTTTTTCATTTCGTTTTAGGGGAGCATCACAATGAAGGGGACGGGCGTAAAGACGAGAATAAACACGACGATCATTGCGTAGGCTATTATGCGGCGAGCGGGGTCAAGTGTGGTGATCTGGTCCATCGGCTGCGCGTTGACTCGTCCGAGCCAGAAGAGCAGCGCCGCCCACAGCCACCAGCCATTCCAAAAGAACCCGAGGACAACGAGAATCCCAACGATGAAGGGAAAGGCTTTCTTGGCTTTCTCGCCGAACAGCGCATAGACGACATGTCCGCCATCAAGTGTGCCAGCCGGAATGAGATTCAGCGCGGTGACGAGAATCCCGGCCCAGCCTGCGAATGCCACGGAATGAATGAACACGTCCAGTCCGCCAACAGGGAAGGGGATGCCTGTGAAGAAATACTTCAGCCAATACAAGAACCCTTGCGGTTCGACAGGCGCAGGCAGGAATTGTCCAAACACGAGGTATTTTGCAAGCAGATAAAGAAGCGAATTCCCTTCGAGGAAAATATTCGGAGCGGGTTCAATAACATCCAGGGTCGAGAGCGACAAGCCGTAGATCAAAACTGGAACGGCAACGATCAGTCCAGCAATGGGACCTGCCACGCCAATGTCAAACAGGATGCGCTTATTCTTGGGTGTGCCGCGCATCAGGATCGCTGCCCCCATTGTCCCCAATGGGCTGAGAGGAAATGGAATGAAATAGGGAAGTGTGGCGGGCGTCTTGTGATAACGGCTCATGAAATAATGACCAAGCTCATGCGCCAGCAAAATTCCCAGCAAACTGAGTGCAAAGGGCCAGCCAGTAAAAATATGTTGGACCAGGACAAGTAATTGCCCCATAAAATCCGTCGGCAGTGGACCTTCCACTTGCACGCCAGCTAACATGACGCTGAAAACTGTCAACACAAAGAGGATGATATTTGTGGAAACTTTTTCTCTCGGCGGGTCGGCAGGCTTTGGCGCAAGGTAGACGACCTGTCGTTCCTCCTCGATGCGAAAGAGCGGCACGACGTTATAAGGTGTCAGTGATTCTGCCAGTTGGTCATACGCCTGTGCTGAATCATCACTGATTAACTGTCCGCGATAGCGCAGGAAGAAACCTGTGTTGGGGTCTGAGCTGGTGACATCTTCGATGCGAAAGACGCCTGCGACCAGCCGGTTGAATACTTCAGTGTCGGGGAAGGACATGTCTCTCCTAAGTGAAAGGGCGACCCAGTTTTAGCCTGAAGGGTCGCCCCTGTATTTTGAGCAATAGGCGGGAGTGGATGGGAGTCGAACCCACCGCGACCCGCAACGCGACCCGCCACAGGTTTTGAAGACCAGGAAGCCCACCGGGACTTAACCACTCCCGCCCGCAAGGATAATCGAGAGGACATGGATTGACAAGTTATCTGTTAGCAGATGCTTATTTTATGAAACTTAAAATCCCTCCATAAAAGAATCTGGTACAAACAGGGGACCGGCAACTGCCAGACCGAGGATACAAAGCATACAGAGAAAAGTTACTCCGCCGATGACTACACCAGTCCACGCCATGGAATGCCCCACTTCGTTCGTCTTGCGGATCTTCATCAGCGATCTGATTCCATAGAATAGCGCCGACAATCCAAGCAAGATGCTGGCTGGAAAACAAACAAATCCTGTCAACGGAACAGGGATAATTCCGCCGCATAAGGCGAGAAGAGTCAGAATGCCGAGGGTAAGACTAATGATGGAATGACGATTTGTTTGAGGGGGAGGATGAAGCGTTTCGTTGGGGTGCATGATTCTTGTTAAAAATAAAACCGTCCCCGGCAAGGACGGTTTTTCGTACTCTCTGTCGGGGCGAGAGGATTTGAACCTCCGACCCCTTGCACCCCATGCAAGTGCGCTAGCCGGGCTGCGCCACGCCCCGATTGAGCGAAGCCGATTATAGTCGCGTTTTCGTATTCTGGCAAATCGAATTTTATATCGCAATTCTTATCTGCATCCCACAGCCTTTATGCTAAAATAAGCACATTGGAGTCCCCTATGTCTGAAATGATAGAAGTCGTTATTGACAGCATCCGCGTGCATTTAATGGCGCCACAGCGCGTGGTTGTGTTAAAACAAGCCAATACCGAGCGATATCTTACCATTTGGGTTGGTCCCTATGAGGCGGAAGCGATCACGGTAGCCTTGCAGGAAGTGGAAATGATCCGCCCGCTTACACATGACCTCATCAAGAATATTTTCAATTCATTTGGCGCCCGCATCATCCGTGTGGAGATCGTCA
>JAHDWC010000235.1 GCA_023382575.1 Anaerolineales bacterium | reverse complement strand
CCGATGCTGAACGCGAGGATGGCTGCGATTTTGTTGAGATTTATTTTCATGTTACTGCCTCTTTCTGGTCCTGCTTCTTGTTGATGGCGCGTTCAAGAATATCGAGAAATTCTTTCAAGGGGACGCGATGTATTCGCGCCGCCCATTCGACCGTGACCGCCTTCGCCGCCAGCATTCGCAGGGAATATCGCCCCACACGTTTGATCCCAAAAACTTCCATCACGTCCGCAATGTCGCCGTACTCTTCAAGGATGGCGGACACGCGGGTATCCTTTGTAATCTTCATTTTGTTTGTCTCTTTATAAGAGGGTCACGTATTTACACGCGACCCTCTTATTTTTTTATCTATGCCATCTCGTGTTTATGTAAACCATCACGCGTGATCTGGAAAAGTTCCTTGACGGGTTGAAGTAATGACAGCGCGTAAAGCACGAAGCCGATGCCATATAACACGCCTCGCATCGGGACGAGGAAGATGCTTGCCCACACGAAGATGCTCCCTGCTGTAACAGCGGCAATGCTCAACCATGAACCGCCGAGTTTCGGATTCTCTTCCTTGAGGAAGTATTTGCGCGCAATGTACGGGACGAGGGCAATGCCAAATTGCAGCACCCAGCCATAAATCAAGGCTTGAGGCGCGGTCGATTCGATGGGCGGTCCTGCGGTGTATCCAAGCAGGATCAATGGCGCGATCAGTACGGGCAGCAAGATCCACGCATAGGATGCGAGCAAGTGCCAGCCGCCAGCGCCATCCAAATGCCCGCTGGCTTTGAGCGCGCGTGCCATTAGAACGACCAGCCAAACGGTAGCGGAGATGTGCAGGATCAACCCAGCAACGGTGGGGGGCAGACTGCCGCCCAGCCACGGACCGATCACCAGACCGAGTGCGCCGAGGGACATGCCCCAGAAGATGAACGAAACTTCTTTCGTGCTGCCAAGCGGACGACCCGTGACCATCGGGATGAAGTCCACGAGCAAGCCTGCGAAGACGAGCGACATAAAGCCCCACGAGTTGGCGTGGATGTGTACTTCAAGCGGCACCTGGATGTAAAGCGCTTCGCTCCAGTTCAGCCACAAGCCTGTGCCGACGATGATGCCGACCAGTAGATAGAACACGCCCGTGATGTAAAATTTGAGGCTGGCAGGTGCGTCACCGCCGCGCACATTCCATAATTGAAAGAGCAACAAGGTTGCCGCCACAAAGACCAATGTGCCACCCGTGAAAATCAGCGGGTGATTGACGCCTGCAAAACCTGCGATCAACGCAACAAAACCGATATTAAGAGTGAGCCAAATATCCCAGCGCATGGCGGGACGTGTTTTCTTGGAAAGCGACGCGATCAGCAAGGGCAGCAATCCAAACACGACCTGCGAGATCAGTCCCAGTGTGATGAAATGTACACGCACCCAACGCAAGGCAGGAAATGCGCCGATCAAATTCAGGCTGACGAACGAGGCGTCCGCTGCCATGAACAACGCAACGAACGTGAAAAGCAGAGTGGTGATCAAATATGGAATGGGCATTATTTTTCTCCTTTGGATTCGTTTTTCATTTGGACAACTGCAACGCCAAGTAGAACCGTGGCGAGGAAGATGGAAAGCCCGCCCACCAGCACAAAGTAATAAGGCAAGCCCAAATACACTTCGCCCAAAATGCCAAGCGGCATGAGCAAACCTGCCAATGCGAGCCACGAAGCCCACCTGGCGAGGTTTTCCTTCAATTGCAGTTTCATCAGCAAAAAGCCGAAGACGATGTTAAGCAACGAGAACAGATTGCCATGCACATGTGCGAGCCGCGCTTCAAAATGTGCACCTGTGTTGTACGATTCGATCCAGGCTTCCTTCCCAGGAGCGAAATCCCGCAAGTAGATCAGGACAAAACCGTAGATCATGAAGCTCGCCATGACCCATAATCCCACGCCGATGTTCCACTTACCGATTGTTGTTTTCATTTTTTCTCCTTCGAGACGAGTAAGAACTTTACCCGCCGATTCCTTTAAGTAATGCGCCGACAACGTACGCAACGCCTGCTGCCAGTCCTCCAACGGCAAGCATTTCCAATCCACTGCGAATTGGGTTGAGCTTGGTGACCAGAACTTTGGTTGCCCCCAGTGCAAAGAGCGCCAACGCGGAAGAGGCGATCGAGATGGGAAACGACATTTCGGGGGAAATGGGAAACGCCAACCCGCTCAGATAAACGACCAACGGCACAGCTCCTGCAACCACGAAGGAGCCGAATGTAACCAATCCATTGATCAGCGGATTGCTGTCATCCTCCATCATGCCCAGTTCGTCGATCATCATGGCTTTTACCCAGCGTTCCGGGTTGCGGCTTTGGATCTCCACCAATTGCGCGGCTTCTTCATTGGAATAACCCCGGCTGACATAAACCTCCTGCAACTCGGCACGTTCTCCGCTCGGGAAGTGCTCCACCTCCCAGGCCTCACGCTCCCACTCCTTGCGATAATATTCATGCTCGCTCTTGGTGGAGAGATATGCACCGGTTGCCATTGAGAACCCGTCCGCCAGCAGGTTTGCCAATCCCAAAATGAGGATGACGGGTGTGCCAAGCTGTGCCCCCGCCACGCCGCTGACGACGGCGAAAGTGGTGATGATGCCATCCAGCCCGCCGTAGACTATCTCACCGAGGTATTGACTGCCTGCACCGCCATGCTGTTCTGCGGCTTCGGTAATCGCCTTGGGAGTGTGGGCAAGCGCGGATGCTTCTTTATCGCCTTGTTCATACGCCTTGCGTGCTTCTTCGAGTCGTTTAGAGAAAGCCATTCCTTTTCCTTCCTGTTACGGCATCAAGCCTGACGTTCCCAGTCGATCGTGAATATCTTGAAACGCATCTGCTTGAATTTGTGTGATGATGTTTTCATCCACCAGCGCAGAAAGGATTGCCGCCTCGCGCTCGGTGGCGTTTCCACTGCTTTGTATTACTTCTGGATGAGTGATCCGATATTGCTCCACGGCATCATGGACGGTTGTAAATGTGTCTGCTTCTTCTTCAGTGATCACGTCCTGTTCTACAGCCTTCGCCAGAATCTCAGCTTGTTGCGCAGCCTGGATCTTGGGATCATATGCTGCGCCGCCCATGCCGCTGACGGGTTGAACTGTTCCATCACCAAGCGCGCGCATGTAATTGACCAGATCCCAACGTGATTGCTCATCCAAAACTTTCCAAGGAGGCATGGATGTGTTGAACGGTGTGCCGCCCTCGCTGACGCGCCAGAACAGATAATCATCAGTCATCATCTGGCTGGAATGGGCTATAGGCGAAGGGGCGGGATCAAGCGCCGAGCCAGCAGGCCCATCCCCCATGCCGCCATCTCCATGACAACTTGCACAATTCACAGTGTAGAGTTCCCCTCCCCGTTCAAGCGATTCCGTATCAGCAGGAATGGGATTGGTTATCCCTGCATATTCCGCAGGGATCTCAGCATGATGTCTTTCCATCATGCCATTCCCACCCATTCCAGGTCCCATCCCGCCGTCTTGAGAAGCACAGGCAGCGATAAGAAACATTGGGACTACAAGTAGGATAACTTTTTTCATATCCGACTACTTTCCATACCACATGCGCGAGAGGAGATTATCCTTGAGCATAAACTGATGATAGAACGCCGCGCCTACATGCAATAGCACGGTCAATACCAAAGCGGGGGCAATAAAACCGTGCATCATCCGTGCTGTGAAATCGAAGAAATCCGCAGGAAGGGTTCCTGATCCTCCAAACACAATTGGGGCAAGTCCAGCCTGAATGGAAAGCGATACGCCACTAACCGCCATCAAGAAGACCAGCAGATATAAAGCATAGTGAACCGCCTTACCAACCCAATCGAAGAAAGGATTTCCAGCTGTAACATGTTCGGGTCTGGGTAGCCGTTGACGCATGACAAACCGATAAACAATGACCAGCAATGTGATGATTCCAACTGCCATGTGTAATGCCAATGAGGTGAGTTTAGCGTCGTCATTGGGCTGTCCACTCATGGATTTGCCAATGACAAAGGCGGCAATCACCAGCAAAACCACCAGCCAGTGCAAAGTAACCTGTAATGGGTGATAACGTTTATTCAAGGTTTGGCTCATGATCTTATTTCTCCCCTTTTGAGCCAAGAAACACCACACGAGTTTTTGCATTCATGCCGCGTTTTGCACCACTCGGCACAACCACGGTCACACCGGGTTTGATGGCGAAGCTTTCATCGTCCACGGTCATCAAGCCTTCGCCTTCGAGGAAGTGATACATCGCCGCCTCGCCGGGGTGGTAGGGAATTTGTCCGCCCGCCTCCAGCCCCACGACCAACGCCTTGAACTGCGGCGTGTCGAATAGGAATTGCGGCTTGGGACCTTCTGCCGAAAAGACAGCTTTTGATTTTGTGTCTGAAAAATAGATGTCGGACATATCGTCTCCTTTTTGATATGCCTGACTTTATCCTTTTCCCCCGCTTCCCACCCCGACTTTTGTCGGGTTTTTCAGCCCAAACTTCAATCTCCCCGAATCATGGCTCGCTCTGCCAAGCCCGCGCGGTCGAGAATGCGAATTTGCTGTTTGTCCATTTCGATCAGCCCTGCCTTCGTCAGTTCGCGGATGACGCGGCTCAACACATCGGGCACGGTTCCAAGATGAGATGCCATTTCCGTTTGATTTGTCCAGCGGCGGCGTTCGATCACATCGTCATCGGTGGAGTCCAATAACAGTTTGGCAAAACGTGCTTCAACCGTCTTAAGTGAAAGATCCGATGCCAGCGTGACCAGACTGATGATCTTATCCGCCATGTTGCCAATGATCTGCAGGGCGGTCTGCGGATGTTTCATCACCACTTCTTCCAGTGCATGGCGTGGGATAAGCCATATACCCGATTCTTCCAATGCCACTGCTGTAACAGGGTTGGGACGTTTGGCCAGTACACCAATCTCATTGAAGATCTCGCCTGCATCCAAAAAACGCAACACTTGTTCCCGTCCATCGGATGCGGTTCGCAGGGCTTTCAAGGAGCCATATTGCAGGTAATACAAATTGGTTTCCGTGTCCCCTTCCCAAAACACTACTGCATCGGGCGCGAAAACTTTCCACACTGCACTCTTTGCCAATGCCGCAATAGTTTCATGATCCAGTCCGTGCAGGAATTCGAAAGTTTGCAAACGTTTGAGAAGTGGGGAGGGATCTGTCATGAGGGGAAGTGTAGCATGAATGTCTACAATTTAAATTGCAGCGGTCTCTGTTTCTTGGCGGATAATTCGGTCTTTCCTTAGCGACACGCCAGAAATACCCCCATGCGCATAATTGTAAACTCCTGTCAATCGTGCAATTCTTATCCATTGCATGACAAATTTGACATTTCTTTTTGGAAATGAACTACAGGAGAAAACGTAATGAAAAAGATGTTGATCGAAATTCTTGCCGTGATCGCCGCGCGCATCGCTGCAAAAAGGAGTAAGAATGATTCGGAAAAATCTTCGCATAAAAAATGAATGGATT
>JAHDWC010000234.1 GCA_023382575.1 Anaerolineales bacterium | reverse complement strand
GAGAAGGTGCAACACGGCGAAGCCGAGCGCGGAATTTTGATCTGCGGCTCAGGCATTGGGGCTGCCATTGCTGCCAACAAGATGAAAGGTATTTACGCGTCGATCTGTCACGACACATATTCTGCGTCGCAGGGAGTCATGCACGATGCGATGAATGTCCTTTGTCTTGGCGGGCGTGTCATTGGACCGGAATTGGTCAAAGTACTTGTGCCCGCTTTTTTGAATGCGCGCTATCTGGGCGATGACCCAGGCGGAGAGCGATTGGCGCGTCGCGTGGGCAAGATCAAGAAAATGGAAGAAGAAAACTAATACGTGAAATGTAAGTCGTGATTCGTATTCTATGTGTCACGTATTGCGATTTATGTTTTGCGATTTTTAAGGAGCATTTATTAACATGTCTGAATCAATCAAGAAATTAACGAACCTCGGACAATCTCTCTGGTACGACAATATTCAGCGCAAACTGCTGGTGAACGGCGAACTCAAAGCCATGATTGAACGCGGTGATATTCGCGGTGTGACCTCGAATCCCACGATCTTTCAAAATGCAATTGCCAAAACAAACGACTATGACGCAGCGTTGATTCCACTTGCATGGGCAGGCTGGGATGCAGAGAAGATCTTCTGGCAGCTCGCCGTCGAAGATATTCAAGAAGCCTGTGACTTGTTTGCTCCGCTTTATGAAGAATCCAAGGGCGGCGATGGCTATGTCAGCATTGAGGTCAGCCCGAATCTGGCGCGCGATACCGAGGGGACCATCCAGCAGGCACGGGAACTTTGGGATCGGGTCAATCGCCCGAATCTGATGGTGAAAATTCCCGCCACAAAAGAGGGCGTGCCTGCCATCCGCGCCAGCATTGCTGCTGGGATCAACGTCAACGTCACGCTTATCTTTTCGCTTTCGCGCTACGCCGAAGTGATGGATGCTTATCTGCTCGGGCTCGAAGACCGTGTGGCAAAAGACCTGCCAATTCAACAGATCGCCTCCGTGGCGTCGTTCTTCGTCTCACGTGTCGACTCAAAGGTCGACCCCAAACTTCCCGAGGATTCTCCCTTACGCGGCAAAGCGGCGATTGCCAACGCCAAACTTGCCTACGAACAATTCGAATCCATTTTCACCTCGCCGCGTTTCGCCACACTCAAGGCACGCTTCCGCGCACGGGCGCAGCGTCCGCTGTGGGCTTCGACCGGCACAAAGAATCCGAAATATCCCGACACGCTTTATGTCGATGAACTCATTGGTCCCGACACCGTCAACACTGTTCCGCCTGCCACGTTGGATGCCTTCCGCGATCATGGCAAGGCGGCGCTCACCGTCACACGTGATCTTGAAGAAGTGCAGAAAATTTTCGTTGACCTCAAAGCCCTTGGCATTTCGATGAGCACTGTTACACAGGAATTGGAAGAAGAAGGCGTGAAGGCATTTGAAGATGCGTTCAAGTCGCTGCTTGAAACGATTGAAGAACGACGAAAATCCGCCGCCTCTTCTCTTGGACCGTTGGCTGACTCTGTTGCCAGGAGATTATCCCAACTGCAAGCAGACTCTTTCCCCAAGCGCCTGTGGGAACATGATGTCACTCTCTGGTCTGGCGCGGACGACCCTGAGGGTCAAGCCGAAGCCGCCAAACGCCTCGGCTGGCTGGACTCTATCGAAGATGCCCGCAAACGACTGGATGGTTATATAACTTTTGCGAAACAAGTCCACGCTGAGAAGATCGACCGTGTGCTTGTCATCGGCATGGGCGGTTCATCCTTGACTGCTGAAGTTCTCAGTTCACTAATGGCCCAATTTGATGTAACCGCCAAACTCTCGCTCGCCATCCTCGACTCGACCGACCCGCAGCAGGTAGTGAAAGCCTTCGCAGATTATCCGCCTGATAAGTCGTTGTACATCGTGGCTAGTAAATCTGGTGGAACGGCTGAGCTGATGGCTGCCTTCGATTACATCTGGAAGGTGAGCAATGGGAATGGCTCGCGTTTTGTCGTCACCACTGATGCGGGCACGTCTCTGCAAAAACTCGCCAAAGAACGCGGCTTCCGCAGGGTTTTCAACGCTGATCCAAATGTGGGCGGACGCTTCTCTGCGCTGACCGATTTTGGCTTGGTCCCTGCCGCTTTACTCAGCATGGACTTTGATCAACTGCTTGGCTCGGCTGACCGGATGCGCAAGCAATCGCTGGCGCATGTCCCTGCGGCGCGCAACCCCGGCGTGGCGCTGGGTGCACTCATCGCAGAATCCGCTTTGATGGGCAGAGACAAACTCACAGTCCTGGCAGATGCGCAAGTATCTGCTTTAGCGGGTTGGGTGGAGCAGGTCATTGCTGAATCCAGCGGTAAGCATGGCAAAGGGATTCTCCCTGTCGCTTTGGAACCGCTTGGCAAACCCGAAGATTACAGCGATGACCGTTTGTTCGTTTACATCAAAAGCGACGGTGAGTTGGAAGCGGGAATTTCTGAATTGAAAAAAGCAGGCTTTCCTGTGATCGAGTTTCCGATTGAGAGTCCGTATGATGCGGGTGCGGAATTCTTCCGCTGGGAGATTGCGATTTCGACGGCGTGTCACATTTTGGGAATCAACGCCTTTGACCAGCCCGATGTGCAGGATAGCAAGCTGCGCACGATTGCCAAGATCAAGGAGTATCAGGCGACGGGTCAACTGACTGAAACGGACTTGGTCGATGGTAAGGATGCGAAGAAAGCCATTGAGGAGTTTTTAGCGAATCCGCAAGCGGGTGAGTTTGTGACCATCAATGCCTATTTGCCGCGCACCAAAGAAATGATTGAAGCGATTCAGGCTTTGAGAATTGCCATCCGCAAGAAGACAAAACTGCCAGTGACGGCTGGTTTCGGTCCGCGCTTCCAACATTCGACGGGACAATTCCACAAGGGCGGTCCCAACAAGGGGCGCTTCATCCAGTTTGTGTATGATGCTGAGAAAGATATGGATATTCCCGGTCAGGGTCTGACGTTTGGGACGCTTATCCGCGCGCAGGCGCTGGGTGATTACGAGGCGTTGAAGGTGGCAGGTCGGAAGGCTTTACGTATCCGCCTCTCGAAACCGGAAGATATCAAAGGTTTGATGTGATCAATCTTGCCGCCGGAAAATGTGTCCCTTGTCGTGGCGGCGAGCCAGCGTTGACCGCTGCCGAGATCGCCGACTTGCGGTTACATATCCCACAGTGGCAACTCAAAGAGGTGGATGGCATCCAGCGGCTGGAACGGGTTTTCAAGTTTAAGAATTATGCTGAAGCCATTGTATTTACTAATAAGATTGCAGCGATTGCCGAAGAAGAAGACCACCATCCTTTGATGGTGGTCGAATGGGGCAGGGTCACTGTGCAGTGGTGGACGCATGTGGTCAAAGGCTTGCATAAGAATGATTTCATCATGGCGGCGAAGACGGATGAAATTTTTGGATAAAAATAAAAACGCTCCAACCGGAGCGTTTTTATTTGGCTAGATTCGCGAGACCCGTTGCTTCAATGAATTGTCATCCATCTTTTTCATGATTTTCAATACGAATCTCCAGTTTCCAAGCCAGGCGAGGAAACTTCCCCAAAGGGCGGAAAATCCTTTGGGTGGTTTTGGCAATTCCACCGCAGACGAAAAATCCACGATGCGGTCATCGATTTGATAGACGTAGCGGCTGATCTGCTTGGAGTCTGTTTCGGCATTGAGAAAGGTGCGCACGTTCTCGCGTTCCTGCGGCGTCATCCATTGCGGCAGATCAGAGGTGGCTTTGAAGTCACAGATCAGGGCGAGGTCTTGCAATTGAGCTTTATGTGATTCTTCGAGCGAGTTTTCTTTGGTGACGAAATATTCTACATCCGGGTCAATGTGGACGAGCGGCTTGAGCCACAGACGATGAACCACTGTACGGATGGCGTTCTTTGTCCCCGGCGTGGTGAAGTTTTGCAACAAGGTTTCGTTGCGATAATTTTCCCATTCATGCGAAACATCCGGGCCGATGCGGATAGCGTCACACATGCCCAACGCTGGAAGGATTGGCGTGCCGCAGGTCAGGAAGAATGACCCTGCTCCCATCGCTTCGCGCATATAGCGCAGACATTCGCGATATGCAGTTTCACGCGGCATGTCCTTGCATCGCTTGCCTTTCAACACGCCGCCATATAGGAAGTCGAGCTTGTAGTAGTCAAAGCCCCAGGCGCGGACCTGCTTCATGAGCGCAACCAACCACGAGATTACGTCAGGATGCGTGGTATCCAACGCGAACAATTCCTGTCCCCAGTTGAATCCTGCCGAGACGAGTTGTCCCTTTTCACCGCGCAATAACCAATCGCGATGTTCGCGAAACAAACGCGATGATTTTGAGACGATCAATGGAGCGAGCCACAATCCTGCGCGCCTGCCCGTGGATTTTATTTTTTCAGCCAGGGCTTGCATGCCCGACGGAAATTTTTCGTTGGCTTCCCAATCGCCAATATCTTTTTGCCAGCCATCGTCCACTTGTAAAACGTCAAATGGAAGATCGCCGATTTGGTCAAAGGATGCGTGCAAAATCTTTTCGTCGATGGCGGTATACAGGCTGTACCACGAACACCACACACGCGGGATGTGATTCTTGTCCGCTTTTCCAAAACGGATTCCCAACTGCTCGACATATTCGGCAAAGACTTGATTCTCCGTCCCATACGCAATCAGCCATTCAATCTCATCCGCCTCACTCTGACCTTTGAGTTTGTCATCGACCAGAAACACATGCGCATCTGTAGCAAGTGCGCCAAGCAAAAGGATGTTTCCATCCGCAAACTCGACCGCACCCAACCACGCCCCATGCGGATTCTTCTCATTGACATATACTGCGTCTGTTTGCAGCGGATGAAAAATGGCAGGTTTCTGAATTGGAAGAGGAGAGAGAGCCGTCCACGCAGTCAGCGACCATGACTGCCATCCGTGACGATAATAGCGAATGGGCTTTTCAGAAAGATGGATACTAAGTTCTTTGGCGAAGATGATTTTTATGCCTTCTTGGGCTTCTTTAAGTTGTAGGTTTGTCATATGTTCCTCGAAGTAAAGTTGATAAAATCCTTGCACCTAGAAATGCAATTCCCCCGGAGATCAGCACCGATATTAATAACACGAAATGTGATCCAGCTGCAATTGCCAGGGCGGTATCATAGGGGTAATGAAATGCAACCAGTACAGACGTCCAGCCGATTTCATGCGTGCCAATATTAGCAAAGCCCTGTATTGGGAGCAAGGTGAGTGGGATCATCACAAGTGAAATAACGACAATGTGATAGAACGAAACTGACAATCCCATACTCTGTGTGGCAGAATAGAAGTTCAAGTAGACGCATCCCCAGATTAAGGCAGTCAGCACTACTGTACGTGTATGAGCGCCATGCGATTGGATTTCACGCAGTCCAGTTATGAACTTCCCCCATGCTTGCAGGAGGCGGGTGCGAAGAGATTTTTCTTTGTCGGGGAGGATGCCAGCAGTATCCGAAGTAATCTTGGAAATTCGGAGGAAGATAAATATTCCCGAAGCACCTATCAACACTAATACACAGAAG
>JAHDWC010000233.1 GCA_023382575.1 Anaerolineales bacterium | reverse complement strand
AAACAGGTCATGCCAAATCAGCATGACCTGTTGTGCCTGTCTTAATTTTTTTATATCAGATCGCTCATCAAATCCATGGGAACTACCGCCGCACCGACGATTCCCGGTCCAGTGTGAACTCCCAGTACGGGCGAGATGCGCATCACTTCCAGCTTGGCAACGTTGAGTTTTTCCTGAAATTCATTTGCCATCACGTCAGCTTTTTCGGCGAAGCGTCCATGCAGTACGGTGACCCAAACCGGGGTGTTGCCGTATTTTTCGTATACGTGATTCACCAACGCTGCAACAGACTTGTTGATGGTTCGCTCGGTTTTGACGGTGGTGTACTTGCCGTCTGTATCCACGCGGATGATCGGCTTGAGGTTGAGCAACGCTCCCGCCAGAGCCTTGACTCGTCCAATGCGTCCGCCGCGCGCCAGATATTCCAACGTGTCGAGCGTGTAGATCAATTCGGTCTTTTCGCGGATGGCGACCAGGCGCTCTTGAATCTTGTCCAACGCCCAGCCCGCTTTGGATGCCAACGCCGCCGCCATAACCTGGAAGCGTTCGCCGCCAGAGAGTGTAAGCGTATCCCAAAAGTGGACGTTCGCCTCTCCCTTGACCAGTTCACCGCCATCACGCGCCGAGTTGATCGTACCACTCAAGCCGGATGAAATATGGACCGAGAGAATATCTTTGCCGGCTTCCGCCACTTTGCGATACAACTCCGCGAAGATGCCGCTCGAAGGTTGTGCAGTGGTGGGAATCTGCGGGCGCATTGCTTCGAGACGGTTGTAGAACTCATCGGCTGAAATATCTGCCGAGTTCACTTCGCCTTCGGGAAATTGGATGAACAAGGGGGCTTGGATGATTCCCAGCCGTTCCAGTTCTTCGTTTGGCATATCTGCCGCACAATCAGTTACGATTTTCATGTTAATTCTCCTTTGGATTCTTTTCTAGTATCGATGGTCTTGATATGGCTTTGCCTACTCAACCAGCGGATTCTTTTATGACTTCCGTTTTTCCAAAAACCACTTCACCGTATCGCGGATGCTTTCGTACAGGGACCGCGGCTGATAGCCCAATTCCCGGCTTGCTTTGGCATGACTGATATTCGAGTTGCTCTTCAACACTTCCAATGAATATGGCGTGAAGCGCGGTGTCGCATGTGCCATCTGGTAATACATGGGCGTGAACAGCGCTGCAAATTTTGCCAGGTCAAAAGGAATTTTCATTTGGAAGAAATTCTTTCCGGTTACTTCGCGCACGGTTTCGAGCATGTATCGTACCGAGATCTTCTGCCCGGATAAAATGTAACTCTCACCTCGTTTGCCTTTTTCAGCGGCGATGATCAGACCGTCTGCCACATCGCGTACATCCACGAAATCATACGCGCCATCTACATATAGCGTGGGCTTGGCCGTCGCCGCATCATGGATGACCGCGCCCATCATCGATCCGCGATAGTCATAGGGACCGATCACGCCGGTGGGGCAGGCGACCACCGCTTCCAGTCCGGTTTGAGTCGCATGCAAAACTTCGAGAGTCGCCTCCGCTTTTGAGCGGTCATATGCCCCGTAGGGATTGTTCATATCATAGGGAATGTTTTCATCGATCACGCCATCCTCCACCCGTTGAATGGCATGGATGGACGAGGTGTAAATGAGCTTGTCAATTTTCTTTTCGCGCGCAGCACGCAAAATATTTTTCGTGCCATCCACGTTGACCTTACGCACAAACGGATTCGCGCCCGGCATGATGGAGATCACACCTGCGAGATGAAAGATGCCTTTGATGCCGCGCATGGATTCGAAGACCGCATCCAGGTTGAGCACATCGCCTTCCAGCGCTTCCACGTGCAGACCGTTGAGCGGCTCGCGGTTTTCTCCGGGCGGAATTAACACCCGAACCTTTTCCCCGCGTTCCAAAAGTTTTCGCACAAGGACATTCCCGATATGTCCCGTTGCGCCAGTGACAAGCCACATATCGCTTTCTACCTCTTCAACAAACTATTGATTAACATATTTGTGCTGTCGCGCGCGACCTTTTCCCATTTGGCGCCTTTGGGGTCCATCAGGCTTTGCAGCAACAGACCCATAGCCGTGGAAATGATCATACGTGCGGTCAGGTCAGGGTCTACTTCGACGAATGAACCTTCGTCCACTCCTTTTTTGATGAGTGTGGTGAAGTATTGTTGATAGCGACGGTAGGGCGCAATGCCTGCCTCCCAGATTTTTTTGTCGCGGCTGGCGATCATCCAAAATTCGAGGAACAGTGGCAGGTTATCTCCTGCGGTTTTGAAGATATAGGGAAAGGCATCAGTGATGCCCATGAAGGTTTCAGGGACGGTCTGGTCCTTTGATTCTTCAATGGCATGGTCGATGAATTGCAGCCAGCCGTCGAGTAGGGCAAGGAAGAGCACTTGCTTGCTCTCAAAGTGATGGTAGAACGCGCCCTTGCTGATGCCGGCATCTTTGCAGATTTCATCCACGCTGGATGCGTTATATCCGCGCGATGAGAACAGCTTGATGGCTGACTCCATGATTTTAGAGCGGGTTTCTTCACTACGTTGCTGCATAATTTCCTTGAGACTTGACGGGTCTATTCTATAAATAAAACCGACTAGTCGGTTTGTTTTTACCCCCAAAGGATTGTGCTGTCAATATGACGAAGATTACAACCAGTTAAGAAAAAAGTGACAGCCACTCTGTAGAGGAGAAACTGTCACTTTTATCTGGGAAAACACAAAGTTACTTGCTGGTTAAAACTCCCAGTCGGTCAACGTATTCGTTCAATACGGCGAAGGCATCTTCGATGGGCTGGGTGGAAGTCATGTCGATGCCTGCGGTTTTGTACACATCCATCGGTGACATGGACGAACCCGCTTTTAGGAAGTTGATGTGGTCTTGCGCCGCACCGGGGACACCGTCTAGGATGCGCTTGGCAATGGCGTTTGCAGCGGAGATTCCAATCGCATATTGGAACGAGTAATAGTCGATGTAAAGATGCGTAGTGAACGTTCCCCAAGTGATGCCCACACGCTGACGGTCGAGGTTCATGTGTCCACCATAGCCTTCGCTGAAGAGGTCAGCCATGATCTCGATCATGGTATCGGCAGTGAGCGGCTGTCCCTTTTCGATGCGTTGATGCGTTTCCAATTCGAAGCGCGCGAGCGTGGGCATGATGAAGAAGTAGCGGTGGAAGTTGTCCATCGCTTCTTCGAGCAGCGCGATCTGGAAGTATTTATCGGTGTTGGTCTTGAGCAAATGCGCGCGCGTCATAGCTTGATGGAAGTTGGATGCGGTTTCTGCGATGATGTACGGATACAGGTAATACATCATCGGCTGGGCGCGGCTGGAATAATAGGCGTGCATCGAGTGACCGAGTTCATGCGCGAGTGTGCTCATGCTGCCGATGTCGTCGGTGTAGCTCATCAGAATGAAGGGATGCGTTCCGGCTGGGACGCGCGTGGAAAATGCGCCCTGACGTTTGCCTGCGTTGGGCGACCAATCGACCCAACGCTCTTTGAGACAGCCCTTTCGCATGATGTCCACATACTCTTTGCCCATCGGCTCGAGACCATCGCTGATCCAGTCCACAGCTTTTTGGAAGGGGACTTTGTGCGTCTTGGTGGTGAGCGGCGCCCACACATCGTATGGATGCAGGGTCTTCACGCCCAACGCCTTGCGACGGATCTGCCAATATTTATGCCAGAGCGGAAGGTTCTTCTTGAAGATGCTGATCAGGTTGTGGAACATCTCCACGGGGACGTCGCCATTGAAAAGCGTGGACTCAAGTGAGGATTTGAATCCGCGCACTTTCATATTGAAGACGTTCTGTTTGATGGATGCGGTCAGGTTGCTGGCAAGGGTATTTTTGAATTCGAGATATTTGTCGTTGTAGTTTTCCCAGGCAGTCTGACGTGCTGGTCGATCTGGTTCGTTGAGGATGGCATCGAGCGTACTCTGGGTCAAGTCCACCTTTTTGCCTTTGCTATTGATCGCGGGTTGAAATTTGAAATCGGCATTGGCAAGCATGTGCGCGGTAGTGCGGACGGTCATGAACGAATCACGTGCCATGCCGAAGACTTCTTCCACTTCGGCGCTGCGGACGTGCGCCTGTTTGCGGAAGAGGTCATTCACATAATGCTCGTACAGCTTCATCCGTTTGTCGGTTTTGATCCATCGGCGGAGTTTCGCTTCACCGATGGTGAGCAGTTCTGGGTCCACAAAGGAGGCGGCGGCTCCCAACTGCGAAAGAGTAGACATGGCTTTGCCGCTCATGGCGGCACCGGTCTGGTTGGCTGTATCCACCGCGCTGGACATGGTGGCATAGACTTGAATTTTTGCGGCGCGTTGGGAAAGTTTGTCCATCAACCCGAAGGCTTTGATCAGGGTATCGGGTCCTTCGCCAAGACGACCTTGAAATTTTTTGACGGCGGGCAATTGTTCGAGCAGACTTTTGATTTCCTTATCGAATGCGGCGGGACTTGAAAAGACACTTTCTGCGTTCCAGGTTTGTTCCTTTTTGACTTTCGAGCGGGGAAGGGCGGTAGGCATGATGTTATCCTTTCGATGATGAGTTCAACAAGTTAATTGTACCCCTTCCCGCTCATGATGATTCCAATCGACTACGCTTCGCCGTTGACTTGTAGGTCGAAGAATTCGCCAGTGGCTGGGTCGTATTTGAATTGGAAGAAGCAATCGCCGCCATCCATGACGAAGACGAAATCTTTTTTCCAGTCGGTCATGCTGTCGCAGAAGAAGTTGGCGTAGATGAAGGTTCTGCCTTCCATAATCAGCCCAGCATATTGACGGTTGTATTCCGTTAGTCTTTCCCAAATGGGAGCACGCTGGGAATTGAATTGTGCGGACTTGTCTTGCAGAAAGGCGATCAATCCATTTTCCAAGGCGCGGACTTCTGCCTCGCTGGGAGTCCAATACTCTGCGGGAAAACCAAAGCCGGCGGCGACATCCAAATCCTCGGCTTGGTCGGCGGAGAAGATGATCCATTGTTCGTTTTCCATGTCGGGCGTGGATGAGGCTGCTGGGGCGCAGGCGGATGTCAGCGCCAAGAGCAGCAGGGTTAAGATGATGTTTCGTTTCATAAAAATTCAGGCTCCTTTGTCGGTATTTTTCATCTCTAACGATTTCCACCTTCAACTTGTTCCCGATAAATGGACAACAGACGTTTGCCTGTCAGGCAACCGTCTGTTGAATTTCGTTGTGAAATTACGTATCACTGCTTGGTGATCGGTTTGACCACCGGCGCAGATGCCGGGACTCCGCCGCCTGCGGCCGTGGCGTTGGTGGAGATCGAGGCTTGTGCCATGTTTGCTTCGGTGATGGTGTAATTTGTAGAACAGGTCACATTGCCGTTGACGACAAGCGTGGTATTGGAAGATCCACAGTTGAAAGGCGAGGCACCGACCAGTGTATCGGTGATAGTGAACTGTGTGGGACCAATGTCGGTCGTGCCGCCATTGGTGATGATATAGGTAATGGTGATGAGTTGTCCTACCTGGCTATAGGTGCTGGGAACGGGCACGACGGAGAGGTTCAAGGTAGAG
>JAHDWC010000232.1 GCA_023382575.1 Anaerolineales bacterium | reverse complement strand
AACAAGACCATGGCCTTTTTCTTTGGGTGAGAACAACATCGCGAATTAATCT
This sequence comes from Anaerolineales bacterium, assembly GCA_023382575.1. Classification (GTDB taxonomy): domain Bacteria; phylum Chloroflexota; class Anaerolineae; order Anaerolineales; family Villigracilaceae; genus Villigracilis. The sequence continues at coordinate 5,631 of JAHDWC010000232.1, read as the reverse complement.
CCTTTCTTCTGTATTTCTCAGGAGGCCGTCCTGAGATTGATCTTATTTTACAATGACTGTCTGAAAATGCAAGTGCGCTACCTAAGTTTTCCTTAACAATTATGTTAGCCTTACAAAGATGCAGGGAATCCGATTTTTTAATGCTGGTTTCATATTCCTGACAGGCTGGAATTGATTTTGCTAAACACATTGCCGAGGAAAGGTCCCATAAATAATAACGCTGCAATCACAACAATAGCTACTAAGACAAGGATAAAGGCGTACTCCACAAGGCCCTGACCGCTTTCTTTGGGTGCAAATAACATAACGCATAACCTCCTTTCTTTAGGATTTCCCAGCTCCCCTCGCAAGGATTGAAGGACATCCCCATTTTGCAGTAAAAGCAGTTTTAATTCAATCCTTTACACTTAAGAAATACGAAAGGTCGGTATTTTAAAGAAACACACTCCGGGTTTTCCGGAGTGTGTTTTGTTCAACGATGTGACAGTGGATCAAACGCCAGAGAGGCTGGAGTTGATCTTGCTGAACACATTTCCGATCATGGGGCCGAGGATCATCAATGCAGCGATAACGACGATGGCAACCAAAACAAGAATTAATGCATATTCGACTAAGCCCTGGCCTTTTTCTTTGGGTGAAAACAGCATGGTCTATTTCTCCTTTCTTTGAGATTTCCAAGGGTTTGAAATTCACCCAGGATTGTCTTAATTCTACTGCGTTTCAATCAAAAAGCAATTACCAAAAATGGCGTTTTGAAACTGCAATGAAATTCTCACAAAACCCGGGTTTCAAGGATGCGCGATCCATTCGGTTGTGAGGCGATTTCTGTGGTTAAATTATTCCCATCAACCCCAGATTGGTGGAACCCCCATGCTCATTCATTCAGCTTCACAACTCCTTACCCTTGCTGGCGGACCTCAGCGTGGAAAGGCGCTCGGGTCGCTTGGGATCATCGAAAAAGGTGCCATTGTCGTTCGTGATGAGAAGATCGTCGCAGTGGGGACGACCGAAGAACTGCGTAATGCCTACCCCGATGAGCCAACCCTCGATGCGGGACGCTGCGTGGTCATGCCGGGTTTTGTAGACCCGCATACACATGTCATTTGGGCGGGTGATCGGGCTGACGAATTCGAGAAAAAGATGGCGGGGACGCCATACCTTGACATCCTCGCTGCCGGTGGTGGGATTCTCTCGACGGTGAGAGCCACCCGCACTGCCAGCCTGGAGACGTTGATGGCGCAGACCCGTCCGCGTTTGCTGCGAATGTTCAGAAATGGCACCACCACTGCTGAAACCAAAACCGGATATGGCTTGAAAATTTCCACAGAATTGCGCCTGCTCAAAGCCTTGCTGGCGTTGAACGATGAAAGCCCGATGGATTTGGTGTTCACGTTCCTGGGCGCACACGCTATTGCGCCGGAATACAAAGACAACCCGCAAGGGTATACCGACGAGATCACCAGTACCATGCTGCCCATGTTAAAAGAATGGTGGGAGACGCACGCCCCGCGGCAGTCGATGCCATTTGTGGATGTGTTCTGCGAGACGAAAGCCTTCACTCTCGAACAATCGCGTCAGATTCTGACCCGGGCGCAGTCACTGGGATTCCCGTTGAAGATCCACGCTGACGAATTTGACAACCTCGGAGGGGCAGCGCTTGCAGCGGAGTTGGGGGCTGCGTCGGCAGATCATCTCGTCGTCACGTCGGATGCGGATATTGAGGCGTTGGGCAAATCGGACACAGTCGCAGTATCCCTGCCTTGTACACCATTCGGGCTGGCGGAGTGTCATTACACGCCCGCTCAAAAATTGCTCGAAGCGAATGCCATCTTTGCGCTCGCCACGGATTGCAACCCCGGCACGACCTGGAACGAGTCAATGCAGTTTGCGATTGCGCTGGCTTGCCGCTCGATGAAATTGACGCCGGCGCAAGCCATCGCCGCCGCTACGATCAATTCTGCGCACGCCATCCGTCGGGCGGATACAATCGGGTCGATTGAAGTCGGCAAGCAGGCGGATATCCTCATTCTGTCGGTCAACGATTATCGTCAGCTCGGCTATCGGTATGGGACGAATCTCGTCAAGCAGGTCATCAAAAAAGGACAGGTCTATTCTGTGGATGTAGGGTATTATAGGACAGCGTAATCGGATAGCGCATCATCATGGATACCAAGTGGCTCATCTTTGCGGTCGTGCTTATCATCAATGCGGTTGCCTCGCTTGTTATCGCATTGATCTTGCTGCGCCGACCGTCCAAGCCGGGGATCCGCTCGATTACGCTCATGCTGATCGGGTTGAGCATTTGGTCGTTCGCGTATGCGATGATCACGCTTTCGCCGGGGTTGGATGCGAAAATCTTTTGGCTGAAGATCGAAAACATCGGTATCCAGACTGTCCCGATTCTGTGGTTCTTTTTTGCGCTGAAATACACCCGGCTGGATCGTTGGCTATCTGGTAAGCCGGTTCAATATCTTTTTGCGGTCATTCCGGCGATTTCCCTGATCTTTCTATTTTCAGACACGTCCTTTCACCTCTATTACAGTGACGTGCGCGTCGCCGCGGAAACAGGTGGACCATTGGTCATCAGCCGCGGACCGATGTATTGGGCGGCGCTCGCGCAGACCTATCCGCTGAGTGTGGCGGGCACGGCCGCGCTGATTTGGCGCTTCCTGCGCTCACGCGCAACCTACCGCCGACAAACGCCTTTTCTAGTGGGGGCGGTTTTAATTCCCTTTGCGTTGAATATCATCTATCAAATTGCGCCAAATGCTTTGCCGATCTTCGACGTTCCCATCGATCTGGCGCCATTATCCTTCAATGCCAGTGCAATTCTGTTGGCGGCGGGAATCTTCGGCTTGAATCTCTTTGACCTTGTTCCCATCGCGCGCGATACGGTCATGGAACACATCCCGGAAATGGTCTTCGTGGTGGATACGCATGACCGCGTCATGGATGCGAATGCGATGGCGCAGAAATGGCTTGGCAAGTCACTGAGCGAGATCGAAGGGCAAGACCCGATTGAAGTCTTTCGGAATTGGCCGCAATTGCTCAATCGCTTTTTCTTTACCGAATACTCCCGCGAAGAGATCGAAATTCCCGGCAACCCGCCACACATGTTGGAAGTCATCGTCACGCCGATCTATAATCGCGCCAACTTGTTGGAGGGGCGGGTGATTCTGGCGCGTGACATCACCGAACGGAAATTGCTGGAAAATAAATTGCTTTCGTTGAATCAGTCTCTGCAAAGCCAACTGAACGAGAATGAACAACTGCGCCTCCAACTGCAGGAGCAAGCCATCCGCGACCCGCTGACTGGGGTTTTCAACCGACGCTTTTTCGCTGAATCTCTGGATACCGAAACCGCCCAGGCACTTCGAGATAACACACCCTTCTCCATCATCATCATGGATGTGGATCACTTCAAGCAATTCAACGATACCTACGGTCACAAATGCGGCGATATTGTCCTCCAACATTTGGCGAAATTTCTGACGGACAACACGCGGCGTGGTGACATCGTCTGCCGCTATGGTGGCGAAGAGTTCGTCATCCTCATGCCAGATGCCGCATTGGAAGATGCTCACGAACGCGCAGAATTCTTCCGCAGCCGGTTTGAACAAAAAAGCATCGAATTTGACGGCAAGATCCTGAAGAGCACGTTTTCTGCGGGTGTGGCTTCCTTTCCCGACCATGCTGCTTCGGGCGAGTCCTTGCTGAATTTGGCCGACCATGCCTTGTATCAATCCAAGGCAAATGGACGCAACCGTGTGACCGTTTACTCGTCCGAAACCCAGCATCAAAATTCCCTTTCGTAAACGAAAATTCATGTTAGGAGCAAAGCATGCAAATTGACATCATCGGTGTTCCGATCGATCTTGGCGCGGATCGCCGCGGCGTGGATATGGGACCCAGCGCCATTCGGTACGCGCATTTGCAAAACAAACTTGAAGACCTCGGCTATACCGTCCGCGATGAAGGCAACGTGGAAGTACCCATCGCCGAAATGTGTCAGATCACCAACCTGAAGCTGAAATACATCGACTGCATCATCCCGATGGCGCGCAGAGTTTCCGGCGCAGTCTCCACTTCCATTCAGGCGGGCAACTTCCCGCTTGTGTTGGGAGGCGACCACAGCCTTTCCATCGGCTCGGTACGCGGAGCGGCGCGTAATAAAAAGATCGGCGTCATCTGGCTGGATGCACACGCGGACTTTAACACGGCTGAAACCACACCGTCGGGTAATATCCACGGCATGTCGCTGGCGCTTCTTGCCGGGTTGGGAGAGAAAAGCCTCGTCCAACTTTGGGATGAGGCGCTGCCGGTCATTGACCCGACGAAGATGGCCATCATCGGCGCGCGCGATCTCGACTCGGGCGAAAAGGTCAACTTGCAAAATGCCGGCGCGATGGTGATGGGCATGGAGCAGATTGATCGCTATGGCATGGTGACGGTCATCGAAAAGGCCATCGAGCGCGTTAGCCGTGATGTGGACGGAATCTTCCTCTCGTTGGATTTGGATGCGCTCGACCCACAACACGCGCCGGGTGTGGGAACGCCAGTCCCGGCTGGGTTGACGCAGCGCGAAGCGCATCTCGCTTGTGAAGTGATTGCTGAAACTGGAAAACTCATCGGCATGGATCTGGTGGAAGTCAACCCGATCCTCGATGTACAAAATCAAACCGCGTCGCTGGCGGTGGAGTTTGCCCTCTCCGCGCTCGGACGCCGTATTTGGAATGGACACGTATGAAACCAACCCTATCAGATCTGGAACGACTCGCACGCGGAGCGGGAGCAATTCTCCGCGATGGTTATAACAAGGACCACACGGTTCAATACAAAGGGGTGATTGATCTTGTGACCGAAACAGATCATGCCTCTGAGGCTTTTCTGCTCGGCGAGATTAAGTCTAAATTCCCTGGCGGGCATATCCTCGCCGAGGAGAGCGGAAATATTCAAGGCAGCAACGAAGACCTTTGGTACATCGACCCGCTCGATGGCACGGTCAATTATGCGCATCATATCCCCATCTTTTGCGTCTCGATTGGCTTCGCCGCCAATGGTGTGATGACGCTCGCCGCTGTCTACGACCCGCTGCGAGACGAAATGTTTACCGCCGAACGCGGCAAAGGCGCATTTTTGAATGGAAAGAAATTGCAGGTGTCAGAGACGACCGAGCTGGGAAAAAGTCTGCTTGTGACGGGTTTCCCCTACGACACGTGGAACACCGAATTGGACAATTTCAAATATTTCGAGCGCCTCGCCAAGCGGACGCAAGGCGTGCGTCGACTTGGCTCTGCCGCGTTGGATGCCTGCTATGTGGGCGCTGGTCGCTTTGACGGTTTCTGGGAGTTCAAGCTCAAAGCCTGGGACATCGCCGCGGCGGGTTTGATCGCTGCCGAAGCCGGAGCGACAGTCACTGCAATTGATGGCAGTCCTGACTATCTCGTTCCGCTTACCATCCTCGCGACCACACCGGGGATTTATGAGCAGGTGAGAGAACAGTTGAAGTAATAAAAAGCAGACGGCGATTAGCCGTCTGCTTTTTTAGCGTATATCATAATTTGAGAGGTGGGCCCAGCAGGATTCGAACCTGCGACCAAGCGATTATGAGTCGCCTGCGCTAACCGCTGC
>JAHDWC010000231.1 GCA_023382575.1 Anaerolineales bacterium | reverse complement strand
CTTTATATCCGGGTGGGTAGGATGAGATCTCGCCGAGATGTAAATAATACTGACTGAAGGCCGGCTGCTGTAAGACGATCCCGTGCGGAGTGGCAAGGTGCTGATCGACAGAATCTAACGCCTTCACAGCACGATCATCCTCCACGCCCAAGCCAGCCATGATGCACATGCCTTGCGGCTCGATGAAGATGCGTCCTTCGGTGTTTTCCTTCGAACCAAGCACGTTACCGAAGTCATCATACGCGCGGCGGAACCAATCACCATCCCATCCGGCTGACCAGACAGCGGCTTCCATATTTTTTGCATGGCTTTCGTAGTCTGCGGATGAATACTGGATGACGAAAGAAGCTCCTCTTTCTTCGACCTTGCTCGTTAATTCAGCCATTTCCTTGGCCGCCAACACGAACAAACCTGCAATAAAAACACTTTCAGCAACTTTGCCTTCTTTGTTGGTCGTCGTTTGGAAGGATTGACCGGGTGTATCGGAGAAACAATTCAAATTGAGGCAGTCATTCCAATCTGCGCGCCCGATCAGTGGAAGCCCATGCGGACCCAATCGGTCGAGCGTGTATTGAATGGAACGCTGTAAATGTCCGAACAAAGCTTCTTCTGTGCCGGGTTGGTTATCGTACACTACAGGTTCATCCAAAATGCCCCAGTCGCCGGTCTCTTTTATGTACGCCGCCACCGACAACACCAGCCAAAGCGGATCATCGTTGAAATTGGAACCCACATCATTGTTGCCGCGCTTGGTCAACGGTTGATATTGATGATACGCCCCGCCACTGGGCAGTTGCGTCGCCGCCAAATCCAAGATGCGTTGACGTGCGCGTTCAGGGACCATGTGAATGAAACCCAGCAGGTCTTGATTCGAATCGCGGAAGCCCATTCCGCGCCCGATGCCAGATTCAAAATATGAAGCCGAACGCGACATATTGAATGTGATCATCACCTGATACGCGTTCCAAATATTCACCATGCGATTCGTGTGATCATCCGGCGTCGTCACTTCATATTTGTAAAGCAATTCATCCCAATATTTTCGCAGCGCGTCAAAGGCGCGGCTTACTTCAACAGGTTGAAGATATTTTTTGATGATGGGCAGAACCGTCTTTTTGTTGATGGTTTGCGAAGAAGGTGGATCGAACTTCTGGTCGCGCGGGTTTTCGTGATACCCCAGCACGAAGATGATTTTTTTCTGTTCGCCCGCTTCCAAATGGACCTTGACATGGTGTGCGCCAATCGGCTGCCAGCCATGCGCTTCAGAGCCTGACGTTTGACCTGCTTCAACGGCTTTGGGTGAATCCCAGCCGCGATAGGGACCAAGGAAGGCTTCACGTTGGGTGTCATATCCGGTCAGCGGCTCGGAGCAGGCAAAATAAGCGAAATGATTTCTTCGCTCGCGATATTCGGTCTTATGATAGATGACGTCATCTACAATTTCCATCTGACCGATGGAGTAGTTGCGTTGGAAGTTGCTGGCGTCGTCGAGCGCATCCCACAGATTGAACTCAATGGCAGAGAAGACAGACAAGTTTGCAGGTGTGGTCCGCTTATTGGTGAGGGTCAACTCCCAGATTTCGAGCGTGGCTCCGAGCGGGACAAAGTATCGGGTCGAGGATTCGATCCCGCCTTGGTTCGAGGCGATGACCGTATATCCCATTCCATGACGACACTCATATCCATCCAATTTTGTTCGAGTCGGCTGCCATGAGGGTGACCAGAATGTTGGAGATTGGGCATCGTCGTCGCGAAGGTAGATGTAACGTCCCCCAGAATCCAGCGGAGCGTTGTTGTAACGATAGCGGGTCAGTCGCCGCAGGCGGGCGTCTTGATAAAACGAGTAGCCGCCTGCTGTGTTCGAGATAATTCCAAAATAGTCTTCCGAGCCGAGATAGTTGATCCAGGGCAGCGGAGTATCCGGCTGCTGGATGACGTATTCGCGGCTGGAATCGTCGAAATAGCCATAACGCATGTTGCCTCGATGAAACAGTTATTCTTTGATCGCGCCCATCGCAATACCGCTGATGATATAGCGAGAAAAGACGACGTATAAAATGATGACCGGTACCACAGTGATGGCAAGACCAAGATAAATGGCGCCGTATTCCGTGCGGTAGACGTCGCCGCGCAGAGTCTTTACCACCATGGGCAGGGTGTATTTTTCAATGGATGTGATTAAGATGAAGGCGTTGAAGAAGTTGTTCCACGAGCCTACGAATGCGAAGATGCCAAGAGTTGCCGCACCGGGAACTGCCAGCGGCATCATGATGTTGTGGAAGATGTGTAACTCGCTTGCGCCATCGATGCGAGCGGCATCGATCAGATCCTGAATGACCATGGATTCGAGATACTGTTTTCCGAAGAACACGCCGCCTGCATTGGCGATCAAGGGCAGGATGAGAGAGGCGTAGTTATCTGTGAGCCCCAGCCTGGACATGTATTGGAAGAAGCCGATAATGGTGAGCTGCATTGGGATCATCACCAGCACAACGATAAAGTTGCTGAAGAAGCGCCTCCCTTTGAACTCATAGACGACGATGCCATAAGCCGTCAGCATGGAGAAGTAGACGGTGATGATGGTCGAGGCGACCGCCACGAACAAACTGTTCGCAAAGCCTCTGGGAATATTGATGCCTTTGCTGATCAGGATGTTGTAGTTATCCACAAGGTGCGTACTCGGGAACATGCTGAGCCCTTGTTGGATTTCGGTCGTTGAACGGGTTGCATTCACGAGCAGGAGCCAGATGGGCACGATGGTGATGATCACCAAAAGCACCAGCACGATATATACAACTGTCCGCATTAAGTTAGTTTGGAATTTATATTTGTTAAGCATGGCGGCTCCCGTTAGCTCTTATTTTTCTTCGAAAACCATTTTCGCGCAGTTTTATCTACGCTGGAGTCGTCTCTATCGCGCATGAAGAAGAAGATACTCAGCGCGCTGATTGTCGTCATAAGGAAGACAAGCACACCCACCGCTGACGCCGCACCGATATGTCCCTTGCTGCTGGCGAACTTCATGTACATGAGGATGTTATTTGTCATGATGGAGTTGCTTGGCGCGCCTCGTCCATCGGTCAGGAGGTATGGGATTTCGAACATCTGCATACCACCAACCAGCGAGGTGACGAAGATATAGATCAGGATGGGTTTCAACAATGGAAGTGTGATGCGCCTGAACATCTGCGAAGCTGAAGCGCCATCCACCATGGCGGCTTCGTATAAGTGTACAGGGATCGAGGTCATACCGGCCATAACGATGATGATCGTCTGCCCGAACCACATCCACCATTGGATGAAAACGACGATCCCGCGCGCGATATTTGCATTTTGGAGGAAGTGCATCGCTTCAGGCAGGAACCCGGCGCGAACCATGAACTGGTTGACCGGTCCATAGAATGCGAACAGGCTGTTGAACAACGCTGCCACCACTGCCGGGATGATGAGATTGGGCAGATAGAAAATTGCCCGCCACACACCAACCGCCTTGATCTTCAAGCGGACACTGGTGAACCAAGCAGAAAGTAATAACGCGGCGCCGATCTGCGGGATGAAATTAAGCATCCAGATCAGCCAGGTGTTTTTTATCGCCTTTACAAATAGTTCGTCCGCGAATAGGACTTGGAAATTTCTCAATCCAATGAACGAACCGCCTCGCGACATCAAGGTGTAATCCGTGAAACTTAATGCCAGGGTGTTATACACCGGATATAAGCCAAAGACGAGAAAGCCGATGATAAAGGGTGCGATGAAGAAGTAGCCGTAATAATTTCGATTGATCCCGGTGAGTTTCATGAGATCTCCTTGATTAAGATAATACGTCAACCCAACACTAAAGGGTAGAGAGTGGGGCGGTGTCACATCGACACCGCCCCTTGGTTATTTGTTGCAGGACGTTACTAATTGGTGGGCGGTTCAGGAATGACCAGATCCGGGAATTCGCTGCGGACGAGGTCGAGCCACTGGCTCCACATTGTCGCTTCATCGATTTCGCCGTTCAGGTACTGATCGCGCTGACTTTCGAGCGCGCGCTGAATCGCATCATCAGAACCGGTGAGCAGGGCGCCGTTAACTCTAGGGGCAGCTTCGCCGAAGGCTTCGTAGTTGTTCTGTCCGCCGAGCCATTCATACAGCGCGGAACCATCAAACGTGGAGGTGATCTTCTCGACCACGACCTGGCTGGAGACGAAGTCGCCAGCGGCCTGAGCCTGATCGTCAGGGGTGGTAGGATCAATGGCTTTCAGGTATTCATTGGTGTACACACCAGTCGCCCAGTTGGTCAGATTCTCTTCGTCGAGAGCGACAAACGTGATGAATTCCTTGGCCAGATCGATGTTCGGGCTGCCATCCATGGCGCCGACCCAGGTTCCACCCCATTGGTACGCAAGCGGACCATTAATCATCGCCCAGTCGCCACCGGTGTCGGTGGTGTCAGAGGTGGAGTTCGGGATCAAAACGTAGGGCAGACCCCAGGTGGGGAGGAAGTAGCTGAAGACTTTCTTGGGGGTGCCATCAGCACCGACAAGGGTGTCGTTCATGCCAGCGAACCAACCTTCAGTCCACTGCTGAGCCTGTGATTCGTAGCCGTTGTCGCGCATCAGCTTGGCAAACTGGATGTATTCAACGACCATCGGGTCGATCACCAATTCACCATCGACGATCCACGGCTGAGCGCGGTTGGCAAGGAAGGGATTGAACAATTCGGCAGAGGTACCGACGGTGAAGTAATCGGCATTGCATTCCTGAATCTTGGCAGCGGTCTCAACGAACTTGTCCATGTCAGCAACCATCGCCTGAACTTCTTCGGGCGCATCGGTGCCGAGACATTCCTGAGCAATGCTGCGGCGATAGAAGAACGCACCCGGAGTCGCCTGGTAGGAATAGGCCTTGGTCACGCCTTCATGAGAACCAACCTGCACAACGGCCGGGTAGGTCTTCAGTTCTTCGGTGAGCGGCAGGAGATCGTTGAGGTCAGCGAGGAAGTCAGCTTCCACCCATTCCTTGACGAACGCAGCTTCAAGAGCCACAACATCCGGCGCATCAGCGGTGCCAATGGAAGCCTTCAGTTTGGTCTGATATTCGCCGTCGGTCATCGGGATCATGGTGTAGACGACATCCACATCGGGATAGCGAGCTTCGAACGCAATCGCCATGGTGCGGATTTCATTGGTGAAAGCCCAAACATTAAGAACACGCTTTCCAGCGGCAGGTTCTTCAGCGCCGCCGGAGGAAGGGGCTTCTTCTGTGGCTTCACTGCCGGGTTCTTCAGCAACCGGCGTAGTTGCACCAGTGCCGCACGCGGCGAGGAGCATGCTTGCGATCATCAGCAAGCTTAATAGCGATAGGAATGACTTACGCATGTTTTCTTCTCCTTCAAGATTTTTAATTAGGTTATACTGGCTTTGTGTGGAGATCACTCCGCACAATCGTGCAGGTCTTCCTACTCAGAGAAGGGTGGGGAAGGCCTGCTATTTCTTTCGAATGAGTACGGCAACCACCTCCTTTCAAAGTTTCCGGTATCGTTACCGGAACAGATAAAAAAACTTCGAACCTGCTTGATAAAAGAAACCTACTACAAAGCGCGGCAGGACGTGCGCTTGATAAGCCGGGTGGGTACCTTGTGTACCAGCACATCCAGCGGCTCGTTATTGACCATCTTGAGCAACATCTGAGTAGCGACATA
>JAHDWC010000230.1:221-5860 GCA_023382575.1 Anaerolineales bacterium | reverse complement strand
GAAAACCGCTGTTTCCAACGCATCGAAGTGAACCTTAAATTTAATTCCGTTCGCGAGATCATGGAACGGGAAATTGTCGGCGGAGAATTTGTCGAGTGACCGCTTCGCAGATTGAAGCGTATTTGGAAAATTTTCTTGCCGCGCATCCATCCCATCGCGGCAAGCCATACATCGCCGAACCGTTTGGCGATAACCCTGTCCTCGCCGATGAACTTGGAAATTTGGTCTTAAGCGGACGTAAATCCGCCACTTGCTCCGCCGTGTGGGAATACCAAGCCGAAGACGAATCCTTCCCGCAAGTGGGTACGCTCTGGCTTGTCCTTGATGGACAAAATCAACCGCTGTGTGTCGTCGAAACCGTCGAAGTTACCTTTTGCGCTTTCAACGAAGTAGACGAAGACTTTGCCCGCGCAGAGGGTGAAGACGACCTTTCTCTCGAAAGCTGGCGCGAAGGACACAAACGGTTTTTCACTCGCACACTCGCTGAGATCGGCAGAGAGTTCTCGGAAGAAATGCCACTCGTTTGCGAACGATTTCGCGTTGTTTACAAATGACTGAGGTTTTATGAAGCACTTCTCCATCCTGCTTTTCGTTCTTGCTCTTTCCTTCTCCACCTTTGCCTGTACGCGTGACCTCGTCTCACGAGATTCTTCTGGCAGTGCAGAAGCAGTTGCCACCCCCATCCCTTCTGAAAAGACGCTCTCCACGTTCAATCCCATTCAAGGCACCGACTATCTCATGGCGGGTATTGTCCCGGCTGAGGTCACGCGTGATGCGAGTTTTAATCCCTTTGAATGGATCGGCAACAGCGGCTATTCGGGTTACTCTTCCTATACGACCTATAACTATGTTTTCTTCAATGTCCAGACTGAAGATTACAATCGCCTCCTGCCTACGAACGATTTTGTCATCTATCAAACCAGCGGGTATCCACAAAAAATTTATGATCCGGAAAATCCCGATGCGCCCGCCCCGGTCATTGAGTTTTGGGTCTACAACATTATCAAAGCAGATTTCAACGGTGATGGTTCTCTCGATTATCGAGATCGTCTCACCATTGGTCTTTCCGACGTCAGTGGCAGCGGCTACACCGACTTGATCGAAAACGTCACCTCCATCAAATCGCAATACTACAAAGACCCAAGCACATTCTTTGTCATTTACAACGTCAACGATAAGAACTTCATCGCCAAGATCAACCCCATCACGCGCGAGCTTATCTCCACCACCCAACTGGACCTCGGAGAAGATGTCAAGTAGTCTTCAACGTATCACAATCATTGTCCTTGCCTTGCTTGCCGCCTTGCTCATCGCACAGGCGGCATTCTCGCTTCAATGGCCCATTGCACATGACGCCGCTCCGCTTCTTTATGAAGCCTTTCTCATGCAGAATGGAGCGATCCCATACAAAGACTTTTTTGACTTTCAAATGCCCGGCAGTTTTCTCGCTTATTATTTGCTCGGCATTTTCAGCGACTTCGGACCGTTTCGTTTACGCATTCTCGATCTTGTCATTCTCGCTGTGCTGCTTGCCGTCACATATTTTGCGCTGCGACGTTTCGGAAAACTGCCTGCCTTTGCCGCTATTCTCCTCTTTGGGCTCAAATACCTGCAGGGCGGGCCGTCACTTTCCTTGCAACGTGAATACCTCATCCTGATTTTTATTGTTCTTTCTTTGTTAATAGGATTATCCGACTCTCTGGATTTTCGCAAACGCCTGATGCTGGGATTTCTCTATGGGTTGGCTGCAACACTCAAGCCGCACGCCGCCATCGGACTCGTACCATTCCTGCTCTTTGACATGGCAGACCTGAGAAAACGCCGGGAGTTTTCTCTGCCACTCGCTGTCAGACAGATCATCCTCCCAGCAGCCCTTGGCTTCACGCTTCCGGTTTCATGCATCATCTTGTGGCTTGCATTGACGGACGCACTTAATCTCTTCGTTCAGATCGCGCTGAATTACATTCCACTTTATGCTCAGATCAACGGTGAGATGGCAGTTGCGCCGTCAGCGGAGAGAACTGCTTATTTGCTGAATCAGGTTTGGCGTTTGGGTGGAGGCGGGATGTGGTTGTTCCCTGCGGCTTTTGGGATCTATCTGCATCGTAGCCGTCAAGTTTATCTGCTTGCCAGCCTTGCTCTTTGTTATGCTATTTATCCTGCATTGACGGGACAGTTCTTTTCCTATCACTATATTCCATTTATTTACACAATCGTTCTCGTGGCAGCGTTGTCTCTTTCTACTCGACATTCGATTCCTTCTTTCTACCTCCTTCTTTCTTCCATAATTCTTTTTGTCACGATACTTGTGGTTGTACGGCCCTCTCAAACCTTCCTTCGCCAAATCGAAGGAAGGTCCATTGCCACCTCCACCGAACGCTCGGCACAGATCGCGGATTATCTTGCGGCGAATCTGGAACCTGGCGATGAAGTCCAGCCGCTCGATTGGACGGGTGGTTCTCTGCTTGCCATGCTTGAAACCCGCGCGCCAATTGCGACAGCGTATGTGTTCGATTTTTATTTCTATCATCATGTTTCGAATCCATACATTCAATCCTTGCGAAGTGACTTCGTGAATCAACTGTCAGAATCCAGTCCGCGCTTCATCGTCGAAGTGACTGCGATTGACAAGCCCTGGGTCTCCGGTGAAGATACATCTCGTGACTTTCCCGAACTGCGTGCATTTCTGTCCGAGAATTATTCCGTTACAATGGAAAGAGAAGATTACAAAATCTATGAATTAGACAATGGACGATAGACGATGATCGACCGCCCACTGTCCAGTGTCTGCAAATGAAGCATCTTTCCTTTCTCTATCTCATTTTGCCTTTTTTCTTTTTTCTATTTGGCTGGGTACGCCTTGCTGTTGCAATTCCCCTTGCCCTCATTTTCGTCTTCGTTCTTTATAAATTATTCTTTACGGATCGACCGACTTCCACTTTTCGCTTTTCGCTCCCTGATATCTACTGGTTCCTGACAATTATTCTCTGGCTTCTGCTCTCTGGTGTTGGCGGTTATGCCTTTCAAAATTGGGACCATAATTGGCGCAATGTCGTTCTACGTGATCTGATGAATTTTGATTGGCCGGTCTATTACGCTCAGCCCGAGAGCGGACCGGTCAAAATGTTGGTGTATTACGTCGGTTTTTGGCTGCCTTCAGCTTGGGTCGGAAAACTCTTCAATTGGCAAGCCGCAAATTTCGCTCTTTTCCTTTGGACTCTGATCGGCTTGTTGCTTGTCACGCATCATCTCGGGAATATTCTCAAAACTTCCGCTTTCAAGGCTAGTTTGCTCCTCATCTTCTTTAGCGGACTGGACATTCTCGGTGCGTTCTTCTTCCCTCAGGATTATCCGACTCTGTTGCCGCCGATTACTCATCTCGAGACCTGGGCTGGGAATTTGCAATACTCCTCGTTCACAACGCAATTATTTTGGGTGTTCAATCAGGCTGTCCCAGCGTGGTTATGTATTGTGTTAATCATCAGATTAGGCAAAGAGCAGGAAACCCGACAAGATAGCCGTGCGCGAATGGCTCTGCTTTGGTCGCTTTGTTTTTTCTTTGCGCCTCTCGCCTCGGTGGGATTGATTCCTTACATCCTCGTTGAATTTTTCAGACAAACAGACTTTAGATCTCCATTCAAAGACCTGCGATGGGAACAGTTCCTTGCCGCCATTGTCATCTTTCTGCTATCCGCTGTCTTCTTTGCCGCCAACACTGCCGCCCAATCCCGCGGATTCCAATCCCTGCCATTCGATAAATTTCTCAGCTTCTTCCTCCTTGAGGGCGGGATTCTCTGGTTGGTGCTCGCTCCATCCCGTTGGAAAGATGCGCGTTGGATCGTCACCGGGGCGCTGCTGATCATCCTTCCGTTTATCCAACTCGGCAGTGACCGTGACTTCGTCATGCGTGCCTCGATTGCCCCGCTCTTTTATCTGATGTGGATAACCGGCGAGACAGTCTTCAGCAAGACTGCATCGCGTTGGGGACTCATCGCTTGTTATTCGTTACTTGTCATTGGTTCGCTTACGCCGATTTACGAGATTAATCGTTCCATCTACCGGACTGTTGACTATTATTTCATTCAGGAGGATGATTGTAATTGTGACGTGCCATCCTTCGACCCCATCACGCGG
This sequence comes from Anaerolineales bacterium, assembly GCA_023382575.1. Taxonomy (GTDB): domain Bacteria; phylum Chloroflexota; class Anaerolineae; order Anaerolineales; family Villigracilaceae; genus Villigracilis. The sequence goes on along the minus strand of JAHDWC010000230.1, from coordinate 1,726 downwards.
CTGGCTCAACCCGGCGTGCCGGAGGAAGAACATCCCGGTTCGCTTACAGCGGATGCGCTTCCTACGCTTCAATTTATGACCGATGAGTTGTCGCAGAACTTCATTGCCAACGTTCGGCAGGCGTTCTTCTATCAATATCTTGCTTCTCGCTAACAAAGGAAATGAATATGCCCGAAATCCCATCTCTTCCGAACCCACAAGCATTTTATGCAGAGGTCTGGAATATCGTCTCTTTGATTCCACGCGGAAAAGTTGCTTCGTATGGACAGATCGCTAAAATGATACATCCACCCGCGGGCGTGGATGCTGAAACGTATGCTGAGTTCGGTGCGTTGTGGGTTAGCAATGCCGTTGCAGCTAGTCCTTCTGAAGTGCCCTGGCAGCGTGTGGTCAACTCAAAGGGGCAGATCACTGAGCGGGATGGGTTGGAGGCGAAGCGTCATAAACTGATGCTCGAGGATGAAGGCGTCTTCTTCAATCCACGTGGACGCATCGACATGAAAAAATATGGCTGGTCTGGCAAATAAAAATAGGAGAATCTCATGCCGTCTTTTTCCTCTCCTCCCAATCAGCAGATTTATTATGAACAAGTTTGGGCGATTGCCCGTCTCATCCCACGCGGGAAAGTTGCCACCTATGGACAGATCGCGAAAATGATTCCGCTGCCCAATGGCGTGGAGTTGGAAGCCTACGCCGCGTTTGCCCCGCGTTGGGTGGGCGGCGCGATGGCAAACTGCCCCGACGATGTGCCGTGGCAGCGCGTCATCAATTCACAGGGGAAGATCAGCGAACGTCCCGGCGCGGAGCGACAACGTCCGCTGCTGGAGGCGGAGGGTGTGGTCTTCGACGCCAAAGGCAAAGTGGACTTGAAAAAGTTCGGCTGGAGTGGAAAAGACGAAAGCGATATTCCGCAACAGCCCTCATTGTTTTAGTGGTTTCTCAAATTCTCTTTTTCAAGGAGTTTAGCAATGCAAGCTCAGGAAAAACCGACAAAGTTCGGTCTCATTTCGTCCATCTTTGCCATTTTCATTAGTGTGTTGTGGTTTGTTTATATTGTTATCTTAATGATCTACACTCAACGTGAGGTCACGAGCATTGATGTGAACAGCGCGTTTATAGCCGTCATCCTTGTTTATGGCGGCTCATTGTTCATGACCGTACTGACTTTTTTGTTTACCATTGCAGGTATGATTCTTAGCGTCCTCTCCCTACGAAAAGGCGAACCCAAACGTTTTTTTGCCATTGCAGGCTTTGTGATCCATTTCCTATTGCTGCTGCCTTACTGTATTGGATGTCTCACTTTTTTCATACCGCTTAATTCATGAGGGATTGCCATACAGGAATGCAAAGGCAAATGGCGTGAATTTATTGCAATGTATCTAACAGAAGGGGATTGGAAAAAAGTTTAACGCGCCAGTTCAACCACCAGCGTATCAAGAGCCAGGTCTAATGTGACCTGGCTTGTTTTTACCTGTTCGTCGATCTTCAACAGACGATGGTAAATA
>JAHDWC010000230.1:0-211 GCA_023382575.1 Anaerolineales bacterium | reverse complement strand
TTCAAGCGCTTCCATCGAAAAACGATTCGCCTGTCCGGTGGTCTTCTCGGCTACGAAGGGATGCACACTCAATGCGCGCGCCACATCGTCCTTGTTGCCGCGTCCGTCCAAAATTTCACGCGCTTGAATCAACAAACGAAATTGACGCACGACCATGCCCCACAACGAAAATGGGTCTTCGTTCTCAAGCAAGCGATGCAAAAGTTTTTGC
>JAHDWC010000229.1 GCA_023382575.1 Anaerolineales bacterium | reverse complement strand
GAGCGAGCCTCAAGCGAGCATCGCCCAGAGCAAGCGCATTGGCGCTTGCCATCCCCAACGTCGGGTGCACGCTGTGTTAGGCAGGTTTTGAGCCTACCAGAACTCAGGCTATTCACCAAGACGCAACCCTAAAAGAAAACTTGTACCAAGCAATTCAAATATGGATTTCATAACGAAATACTCTGCTCGGTTAAGGAGCTTGCGTAACAGTTAGAATACTCAGACCACAATTTGGACAATGAGTTTCTGGATTGCGTCCATGTTCGCTAAAATAGGGTTCTAAATCTTGGCGACACTGCAAGCAAAGAAACTCTTTTTGATTCCAGAGATTATCATGCGATGGCACATACCGAATTTTCTCGTTATCAATTTCCGCCATCCACCATTTGTGTTTGGAATCATAGTAAACCGTGCTATCGGCTTCTAAATCTTCACCTTCGCCACTGTCTGCATAGATAACAAGCGACATGCCTTCTTTCAGCCTAATCTGCTGGTTAGTCAAGTCTTTCAAAGAACCATAGGAATCCAGAGGAATAGCAGACAAGTTTTCATTGCGGCTTGAAGCCATGATGCCATTGAAATCTGCGTAGATGATGGGAGTGCTCATGATCCTACTTTTGAACCTGCCTAACTATGAGCTATACGGATTTGTTCCTTAAAACACCCCCCTGTGGGGTATTATACGGACGCTCGCCGTATAACAACTTATACCTTATAGTCAAAATTATACAACCGTTCATACCAAGAGGCAATCAATGAACCAACCTGCCCGTGGTACGAGTGCCGCAAAGTGGTAAAGTACCACGAAGTGGCAAGCAACCACAAACTACCAACCACCAACCCCCTGTCATTGCCACTACAGCATGCCCCCTGATCCCTTCGCTCATCCTTCGTCCATCCTTCGTCCATCCTATACCCCCCTGCTAGCGCCACCCATCACCCAACCGAATGATGAGAGAACCTTTCCGCTCTCCCAACGCTCTCCCAATGCTCCCCCAACGCCCCCACAACCACCCCCATCCCTTCCCCACACCCCAAACCGCACTATAATAACCCCGATGGCAACCATCACCGTCCCCGCCCGCGAACAGCACCACCCCCACCTGCGCCCCCTCAACATCCTCCGCGACCTCCCCCAAGTCGCAGACCTCATCGAACTCTGCTTCGCCAACACCATGGACAGCGAAGGCCGCCGCTACGTACAAGACATGCGCCGCGCCGGAACCGACAACTCCTTCCTCAAATGGGCAAACCGCGTCGCCGAAACCACCACCCTCCCCCTCACCGGCTACATCTGGGAACACAACGGACACATCATCGGCAACGTCAGCCTCGTCCCCTTCCGCCACCACAAAACCCGCCTCTACCTCATCGCCAACGTCGCCGTCCACCCCGACCACCGCCGCAAAGGCATCGCCCGTGCCCTCACCCAACGCGCCCTCCAACACACCCACGACAAAAAAGTAGACAACACCTGGCTCCACGTCCGCCACGACAACCTCGAAGCTATCCGCCTCTACACCTCCCTCGGCTTCATCGAACGCGCCCGCCGCACCAACTGGCAAGCCCCCACCGACAACCACACCCAACTGCTCCACACCGACATCACCATCACCAAACGCACCCCCCGCCACTGGGACCAGCAACGCAACTGGCTCACCCGCCTCTACCCCGACCCGCTAGCCTGGCACATCAACTGGAACTTCGCCCCCCTCAAACCCGGCCTCACTACCTGGCTCTACCTCCTCCTCCTCGATATCAACATCCGCCAATGGGCAGCCGTCCAAAAAGACACCCTCCTCGCCACCCTCTCCTGGATCCCCACCGGACGCGGCGAAAGCCTCTTCCCCGCCCTCCCCGAAGAAACCGACCCCGAAGCCCTCACCCAACTCCTCCTCCACGCCCGCCGCGAACTCCATCACATCTACCCCACCCTCTCCCTCGAATTCCCCGTCAGCCGCTTCGACAACGCCATCCAAGCCGCAGGCTTCAAACCCCTCCGCACCCTCATCTGGATGCAGGCAACTTCATAACCCCTCATGCGTAAATAAAGCAAAGGAGTCAAAATGACCAAATTCGTAATTCGTTGGCTGATCAACGCAGTTGCGTTATACGCCGCAGTCTGGATCGTCCCCGGCATCGAATACCTCGGCAGCTGGACCGGCATCCTCTGGCTGGCACTCATCATCGGGCTGTTGAACGCCCTGGTACGCCCACTGCTCAAATTCCTCACCTGCCCGCTCATCATCCTCACCCTTGGCTTATTCACCCTCGTCATCAACACCGCCATGCTCCTGCTCACCCGCACCATCGGCCAATCGCTCGGCATCGGCCTCACCGTAGACGGGTTCTGGTCTGCCCTGCTCGGCAGCCTCGTCATGAGCATCGTCAGCGTCATCATGAGCGTCATCTTCCACAACGAGTTGAAAAGCAAGAAGTAACTCAACAAAAAACAGCCGCTTCAGAAGCGGCTGTTTTCTTATCATCGCCAGACAGAGTAGGGCACCGAAGGCGCCGAGATCTCCATCATCGTCAGATAGATCTGCGAATTATTCACCAGCAACAACAGGAAGAAGACCAATAACACCACCTGAAACCAACGCTTGTCCGCCAGCTCGCGCCATGCCAGCGCCAGAAAGAGCAGAATGGCATACGTCCAGTTGGTCGCATACAGGAAGGCATCCTTACCATATTGCATATGCAGCGCGAAATAGAACAACAGGGTGAAAATAAAGGTCAGATAATAACCAGGATCGTGCTTGCGAATATTCTTAAGGAAGAAGAATCCACCCAGCAACATCAACCCGATCCACACAACTGCCAGCCCCTCCCCAAGCAATGTCTCATAGTTCGCCAGCCGCATCGGGTCCTTCTTGATGGAAGCGCGGAACATCCACACCTTGGGGAAAGGCCATCCATCGCGGATGACCAGCAACTCTGGCGCGACAAAACTGTGCAGCGCCATCACGCGCGTCAAATAATCCGCCCGTTGCAGCGTAGGCGCGAACTGATTATGTCCCTCCCCCTCCAGCGTGGAAACATCCCAGAAATACGGCTGCGAATTAGGATAGAAGAAATTGTTCAACAGCGAAAGCGGCACCACGAACGCCACAATGAGCAGCCCATAGATAATGATCTGCTTGAGATTACGCTTCACGAAGAAGTGCGCGATAAACGTCTGCCCAACGTTGGAGATGGTAATGCCAAACGCCACCAGCCCGGTGATGACTTGCAGGTACAGCGGACTATCCTTTAACAACAGGATCAGGAAGATCAGCGCCACCGCCGACAGATAGATATAACTCTCGATGATCGCACCAAATGCCAGTTGCGTCGTCGATGCGCCAAACAGGACGGCGATCAACAATGCATAGAGCGGCTTCCCCAGCGCCTGCTTCACAAAATACCAGATCAGGAAAACACACAACGCCCCCACCAACGCATTGAGCGTGAACGCCGCGAAGAGCGTATCTCCTCTGAAAAGAAAAGCCAGAATACCCACCAGCGGACGGATAATGATCAAGATGAAAGGGTGCGCCGGGCGCCAGTAATAATCGCGATAGTTTTCGGTGGCATAGCGCCAACGATACAGGTTGCCATCCGCATCGAAGAAAATATCGTCAGCATCATAATGGGGACGATTGAAGATCGAAGCGAAGATCAAATACACGGCGAAGAACAACACCGAAACCAGCAGCCCGTTCAGGTTCTCATCCACGAAGCGATAGAACCCCGACTCATTCCATCGTCTCTGCCGCGCCACAGACAGCAGCCACGCAGTCAGCGGCAGCGCCGGGATCAACGCCAGCGCAAACGTCAGCCACAATTCCGCTGGCAGATAAAAGACCGCCGCATCGAACAACGTCCCGAACGGTTTTGCCATGAAATACAGCGCGGGCACAAGAACAAGCAGCGCAATATAGATCGTCGCGATCATGGCCGTGTCTGCCCATCGAGAGCCATACTCGCGGAAGATTTTCCCCAGCAAATAATAGAAGCAGGCGCCGATCAAGGTGTGGATGCCCACGGTCCATAAAGCAATACCAATGGGCGTGACATAGAAATTCTCCAGGTAGGCCACCCCAAAATAGGAGAACGGAATACCCACAAGCCAGGCAAACAGGAGACGTGTATTCAGGGATTTCAAGACCAAATTCCTCGTAAAGCGGGTCAAGTCTACCACAGGGAGCAAAGCCTTCGCTCACATGAATTTTAACTATGATTCAGCATGGCAGGTTATCAAAACCCATCAGGGATGGTATATTTTTAATCCTATGGATACGCTCCGCCGCTGGAAGATTCCCCTTCTTTTCACACTCATTCTGGCTGTTGGCATCGCTGCCCGCATCTGGGAATTTGCGTCTCTGCCACCCGGCTTGAACCCCGACGAAGCCTCCATTGGGACAGAAGCCTACTACCTCTACAAATTTGGTATGGACCGTTACGGCTTGACCTATCCGGTTCATCTCATCTCATGGGGCAGCGGACAGAACGCCTTCTATGCCTATTTGTTGATGCCATTCGTGGCGTTAAAAGGTATCAATGCTTTTGCTGTCCGCCTCCCAATGCTGCTGGCGGGCATCCTCTCCATGCCCTTGCTCTTCATAGCAGGTAAAAAATTGCTCGGAGATAAATTTGCCTTGCTGGCAATGTTCTTCATGGCGATCTCACCCTGGCATATTGTCAACTCGCGTTGGGCGGTCGAGTCGAACATTATGCCGTTTCTGTTTCTGGCTGGTTTCACCGCGCTGACCTTGTCAAGCACCAGGAATGGGTGGTTCCTGATCGCATCCATTTTCTTTGCGCTCTGTCTGTACGCCTATGGGACAGCCTATGCAGGCGTTCCTGTTTTCCTAATATTAACTGTCCCTCTTTTATTAAAACTCAAACGAATTACATTTCAACAAGTCGGCGTTGGGGCAATGGTCTTCTTGTTGATTTCGTTTCCGATATTTCTTTTTATCGCTGTCAACACGCTCAAGCTGGAAGCCATGCACCTCGGACCCATCACCATTCCGCGTTTGCCGGTCGAAGCACGTTACGAGACGATGGCTGCCGTCTTTGGCGATAGTCCCTTTGCCGCCATCGCTGAAAACGCCAGAATCATGTTCGATGTGTTGTGGCGCCAATCTGATGCCTATCCCTGGAACTTCGTCGAGCCGTTCGGCTACTTTTACAAATACACTTTTCCGCTGGTTCTACTTGGTTTTCTTCTCACCCTGCCGTTCAAATTTGTCCAAGAGAATCGCGCCGAACGCTGGTTCATCGCCGCTTGGATGCTTGCTTCCCTCCTTATTGGAATCATCCATCCGGTCAATTTGACGCGCTTCAATTTGATATTTACCCCCATCCTGTTCTGCATCGCGCTTCTTTTTCTCGACCTTGAGAAGCGTCTGCCCGGGATCATCCCCATCGCTGTTGTTCTCTTCTCCATTGGATTCATCTTTTTCAATCGTGCCTATCATGGCGAGGAATATCGCAAGGTCACAAGTGCGTTATTTAACGAAGGCGTCATCCCCGCCATTGAATATGCCGCCGAAGAAAACAATGCCCTTATCTGTTTTACCGAACAACATTATTCTCTTTACATCTATGTCTTGTTGACACAGAAATTCCATCCCTCTGAATATGTAGATGATTTGGAATGGATCGATCCTGAAGACCCTGCTGACCCCGCGCGAACATTGCTGGCTTTAAAACAATTCCGCTTCAAACCTGACGATTGTGCGGCTGACCCGACCGCAGCCTATATCCTCACCTTGAGAGAATCCCCTCCCAACCCGGAGATCGATTACAAGGAACGTAAGTTCGTCAAATTCGTGGTGTTCCTGCCGAAATAAAACTACACTTGTAATGACAGCACGTCCAAAATGGTCATTAACAAAATGCCGTTATTCCACATCAA
>JAHDWC010000228.1 GCA_023382575.1 Anaerolineales bacterium | reverse complement strand
AGCGATGAATTCCGCATGAGTGTGGACGGCAAATTCTCGGTCTGGCGTACGCGTGATGCAGGCGGCTCATGGCAGCGGCTCACGAAGGGTCTGCCCGACAAGGCGCATCTCGTCATCCTACGTGAGGCGATGGCAACCGACTCATTCGAAGATGCGGGTATCTACGTCGGCTCGCACACGGGACAATTATTCTACAGCCGCGACTCGGGCGATAGCTGGGAGACGCTGGCAGAATATCTGCCTCCCATCCAATCGGTGGAAGCGGCAGTTGTAGATCTTTAAAACAGAGAGACTGTCACCTTAATGGTGACAGTCTCTTTTTTATCACTCCGCAATCGGCAGATACAGGTCAAGCGTGAAGGGCTGCTCGCCGCCCACCTCTCCCAGCAAGCCGATGTGTTCCTCCAACCATTGATGGCGCGCATGATGGTACTTGCTGGTTTCCATCCACTTCACCAGTTGCTGCCAGGCGGCGGGGATATCCGCTCCCGGGTTGTTCACTTCCACTCGGGTCACCGCGTACAAGCCTCCGGCGAAGTCGATGATGCGCGCTTCTCCATCCGCCTGCACCGACTCGCCCACAGTGATCCAGACATCATAGCCATAGTTCGGCGAACCGGCAGAGGGATCCGGGTTGTTGTACCCGAAAATACGATACGGCTTTTCAAGCAGTTTGTGCGCCGCTGCCCATACCTTCATCTTCTCGAACGCCATGCCCTCCGGCGAATCCCCGAACCCATTGATACACGCCACCCGCATGGGCGGCAGATTGACGATACGAACATCCTGATTATTCATGTTGACTCCATTTCAAGTTTTATCTTCGAAGATAGACACATAATATCAAGAACACCTGACATCTCCTGTCAGGAATTATGGATAAAATAAACCCATGCGAGCCGACCGTTTACTCTCTCTCTTGATGCTCCTTCAAAGCCGCGGGCAAATGTCTGCGCAGGAATTGGCAGATGAATTGGAAGTCTCGGAGCGGACCATCTACCGCGACATCACCGCCCTCTCATCTTCGGGTGTACCCGTCTACGCCTCACGCGGACCCGGGGGCGGGGTGCGGCTCATCGAAGAATATCGGACAACGCTGACAGGTCTCACGCCCGACGAAACCCGCGCCCTGTTCATGATGAACATCCCCGCGCCGCTCACCCAGCTCGGCATGGACGAGACCTTCAAGACCGCACTGCTCAAGCTATCTGCTGCCCTGCCCGATACCCGCCGTGCCGAAGAACTACGCACACGCCAGCGCATTCATCTTGATTCGTCATGGTGGTTTCAATCGGAGCAACAAGTGCCGTGCATGTCCACCTTACAGCAAGCCTTGTGGCAAGACAAACGCCTGCACATCGAAGTCCGCTGGGATTTCTTCAACACCAAGCTCGAACAAATCGCCGAGCCGTATGGGTTGGTGGCAAAAGCAAACGTCTGGTATCTGGTGTATGGACGTGAGGGCAACCCGCATGTGGTACGCGTTTCGCAGATCATCGAAGCGAAGCTGCTGAACGAGACCTTCATCCGCCCTGCTGAGTTTGACCTGGTGGAATTTTGGGAAAGCTGGTGCGAGAAATACGAATCAAATCCGCCCTTCATCGCGCGTGTGCGCGTCGCACCAGAGGCGCTGCCCATGCTGGCAGAATACGTCGGCGACCGCGCCCGTGGACTTGCCTCTCAAACCCACATCCCCGATTCCGATGGCTGGGTCACGCTTGATCTGCCGTTCGAGTCGCTCATCGCTGCGCGTTCGCGTTTGCTTGGGCTGGGTCGCGCCGTGGAAGTTCTGGAACCGGAATCCCTCCGTAAAAGCCTGATCGATTTTGCAGAACAGATCGTAGAGTTTTATAAAAAATAAGGGACGTTCCATATTTGACCTGATACGGGGATATCTTTGGCAAATCCTTCGCGCATCATCGTTTTGCAGGCAACCGCTTACTATCTTTTCTCCTCCTCGCGGATACTATAATCAGAGAATTCTCCTGAAAGGTCCGTGCATGGAAGATCGAACCGCAATCTCCCGCATCAAACAAGGCGAGATCGACAGCCTTGAACATCTGGTTAATCGGTATCAGGCTCAGGCGGTGCAAGCTGCGTATCTGATCCTCTACGACCGCGCTCTGGCAGAGGATGTGGCACAGTCGGCGTTCGTCAAAGCCGCGGAACACATCCATCAGTTCGACGAGAAGCGCCCCTTCGCGCCGTGGTTCTTTCGAATCGTCGTCAACGACGCGCTCAAACTCGCAAAACGGATGAAGCGTAATGTCTCATTGGATGATCTGGATGAGGACGCTTCGCATCTCGCCTCGCTGTTAGCTGACCCTGCACCCCAGCCTGAGCCATGGTTGGAGGCGAAACAAGTCCGCGAACATATCCTGGAGGCGATCCAAAGCCTGCCGCCCGAACAACGCGCTGTGATCGTGATGCGCTACTTCCTCGACCTCAGCGAAGCAGACATGTCCGCCAAAATGGAGCGTCCGCTCAGCACCATCAAATGGTGGCTCAGGGATGCGCGTCAACGCCTGCGAAGCCTGATGGATACTACACGATAGGAGTCACACATGGACAAGAAACAAGTACAGTCCATTTTGCAGGATGCGCTTGAAGAGAAAATTCCATCCTCGGAAGTGAATCTCTGGCGCGCCGTGAAGACCAGCCTTGTTGCGGGAACTAAACAACAAGGAGCAAACATGAACACAACCCAACCACGCCGCATTTCGCGCGTCGCTTATGCAACTCTGACGATCCTCGCCCTGCTGGCACTTGCTTTTATCACCCCGCAGGGACGCGCCTTCGCACAAAGCATCATCCAACTGTTCACCCGCGCACAAAGCGAGTCGTTCGAACTCGAAGAACCAGTCGCGCAAACTGACCCTTCCGCGCCGACCGCCATGCCGCCCTCGCCATTGATCAGCGTCGCGGAAGCTGAAACGCTGGCAGGTTTCAACCTCGCTGAGTTACCGTCTGTGCCGCAAGGTTTTGAATACCTCGGCGCACGCATGTACGGAAGTTCCGTCAGCATCGAATATGCTGTGCCGGGCGGTGGAGGTAACCTCATCCTGATGCAGTCGCAGAATGGCTTCCTCGAATCCGATTGGGCTCAGGTCCCGGCTGAAGCGATCGTCCCGGTCAAAGTCGGCGAAGCGGATGCGGAGTACGCACAAGGCACATTTGTCGTCATGGCAGGCGAGGCTTCTGCCACATGGAACCCCGATGCGCCCATCTTGCGCCTGCGCTGGGTGAAGGACGGTATCTGGTTCGAACTAACCAAGTATGGCGATGTGCAATCCATCGAATATCTCGATATGGAGAGCTTGATCGCTCTGGCAGAGAGTTTGAAGTAAAACGAAGAGGCTGTCACCCTGTACGGTGACAGCCTCTTTTTGTTGGCGGTCGCTTCGTCATCGCTTGCGAGTCGCCGTCGTAGTGGTTATGTGGAAATTCTATTCCCCATTATCCTTCATTAAGAAATCCAGGATTCTGGAGGTGAAAACCTGCGGCTGTTCCCACCAGATTTCATGCCCAGCATCTTCAATGAAGACGTACTCCCCATTTAGTAAAGCCGCATATTCATAGGCTGTTGCATATGACGCCTGGTCACATTGCCCTTGCAAGACCAGAGCGGGAACTTTCACATCGGCAAGTTTTGATCGCGGATCTTCAACGCCAACATACCAATTGCTAAATATGTGAACATACCCACCGCCACCGCCTTCCTCAGGCAAAACATTGGATGAATCACAAACCATACCGCTGGTAAAGCGAGTTGCCATGGTATTCACCAAACCATCCATTTCACGATCTGATGCCCATTTGAAATTGAACAACATGGCGCTCACATTTGTCATGATGATTCGGGGATTCAACAGCATTTTTTCCGTCTCTTCGAAAACTTCGAGAGACTCCTCGAAGTGCAAATTATCAGGAACAGGGTAGAGCGCCTCTAAATCCACAAGGTTGCCATTTGCATCTAGTTGTTCAGGCTGGAGCAGCCCAGGTGACGTGAAGATCACCTTTTCAACCAGCGTTGCGTGGTCGGCAACAAAATGTGCTGCCACGAGCGAGCCAAACGATTGCCCAATGAGAATCACGCTTGGGGCGGCTATTTGAACCGTGACGATTTCTTCCAAATCACGGACATGTCTGTAAAATGAATAATCTTTCGGTTTAGCCAGCCGATCTGAAAGACCGGAACCGATCTGGTCGTAGAGGTAAACATCATACCCCGCCTGTGCCACCACCTCCATTTGTTCGATAATGGATGAATGAATGTAACCACCCGGTCCGCCATGCAAAAAAATAACAGGTGGGTATTGATCCAATGTATCTCCTTCGATTTTGGTATAAGCAATTTTATTGCCGTCATTGAGCGTCCAGTATTGTGTACTGGGTCGCGGTTGAATAGGCTTCACAGTAGAGCTGAGCGGTATCAAGCTTAGCCCCAGAAAAATTAGAAGCGCGATTCCGAATATTCGAAATATGAATCGAAATATCCCTTTGAAAATTGATTTAAGTTTATTTTTTTCCATGTTTAATCCTTTGACCATTTGTCAACGCGAAATAAAGCCCGAGTTTGAGACTTGGGAGAGAAAAGATGGCAACAACCGCCCAAAAGCACCCCTCTTAAATTGATGCGGTTTTGAGATAATTAGATGAGACGGCGAAGTTTGTAAATCCCTGCACGAAGCGCCCAACCTGCATACGCGCCAACGAACGCAATCATCAACACCAGCACAGACCCATAGCTTTGCATGAAGAAAACACCATAGAACGGGATCCACGCGCCGGCGGCAAGCGCCAACTGCCATGGTCGCCAATATCCAAACAACGCCAGCGAACCACAAACAAGCAGAATAAGGAACACAAGCGCACTCATATCATCTACCCCAGGACGCGTATTTAGATAAAGCGAGAACAAGCCTGTCAGAACTGCAAAAACGGTCATCATTTGTTGTTTGGGATTTGTCTTTCCCATTTCAAACCCAGATGCAACCAACTGCCCTGACCCAAAACGACGTAGCGCCTCTTCCTCCGCCTCTGCCTGATTCAGCCCCTCGCGGATGTTTGCCTCCACTGAATCAAGTAAATGACTTTCGAGTTCAGCAAAAGCGTCCTTGTGAAAGGTGCCATTCCATTTCATTTCACGTTCTAATGTATTTAAATACGAATCAAGACTAGTCTTCATAATCAAATCCCTGCCGTTGCATTAACAGCTTTTGAGAACGCTTGCCACTCTTCTCGCCGTTGTGCTAATACCTTTTGACCTTTGGATGTAAGTTCATACACTCTCCGTCGGCGCGGAGCATTTTCCTGCCAGTAACTTTTTAATAGATCCTGCGCTTCAAGCCGATGCAAGGCAGGGTAAATGGTGCCTTCAGGCAGGTCGAAATGACCGCCGCTCTGCTGGCGTAGGGATTCGATCACAGCGTAACCATGAGCTGCGCCGTTCGCGAGGACAGACAACAAGAGAAAATCAAGATGGCCTTTTAGGCTTTCGTTGTTCATACCTAGCTATTCTAAGCCTTGTAATACTATGTGTCAAGAGGGAATTTTCGAGGTAAATACAAGATCCATCTCATTGGGAATTTGTTATTGCGAGGGAATTGTTTCTTGCATCACCCTGATGATCGGTGTCAGGAAAGACACATAACGACATAAAAAAGTAAGGGCGACCCAATGGGTCGCCCTTACGTGAAATTATCTCTTCAACGTTCGATACTTCACCCGATGCGGGGTCAAATCCTTCCCGAATTTCTCTTGCATCATCGTTTCGTAATCAGACCAGTTGCCGATGTGCATAGTGGCTTGGGAGTCGTCTTCGAAGACGATCAAATGCGTGCAGATGCGGTCGAGGAACCAGCGGTCGTGGGAGACGACGAGGGCAACGCCTGCGAATTCGCTGATGGCTTCTTCGAGGGCGCGCAGGGTGTTGACGTCGAGGTCGTTGGTGGGTTC
>JAHDWC010000227.1 GCA_023382575.1 Anaerolineales bacterium | reverse complement strand
TGCTGGATAATACAATTCGTGTTGCTTTTAACCGACAATATCAAGCTGATAATCTTACGGATAGCTTAGTGCATGATTTAAGTCAGGAAGGGATATATCGATTTTCAGAGATTGGATTACTCTGTGGTAATGGACAAGGTGATGCAGCTTTTATAATACTTAGAAGTATGTTTGAATATCTTGTTACTGCTCGATATATACATCTGCACCCAGAGAAAAGCCAAGATTTTCTTGATTATTTGCATGTTCATGTGCATACTGTTCAAAGTCAAATCAAGCGAACTTATGGGGAGGGCAGATTGCCGCAATCTAAGGCTTTTGAAGAGATAGTTGAGCAAAACTTCAGCAAAGTTCAGGAACGGTTCTCTTACAAAGGAAGTGGAGGTAAACGGAGAAAGAAAACAAGTTGGTCGGACAAAAGTATGGTTGATATGGCAATTGAAGCAAAACTAGGAGATTTTATAGTCCCTGCATATTATCTTGGAATTGAAATTGCTCATCCGAATATTACAAAGATTGCTAATACTAAAAAAGATGTTTCAGAAATAATTTCGAGAGCTTTAATGATTTCCCATAGGATGGTAATTGAACTATTAATTCTACAACACGAGCATTTTGGTTTAGAGGAGCTTGTACCATTAATTAATCAATGTCTAAGAGATTTTAAAAAGGTTTGGGGAAAATATAGAGAAGCCTTGGATAACAATTCATAGAATGGTTGTAATATATTTGTACATGAGTCGGCACAGACCTGTCAGTCCTTTTGATTCGATATAAACCCAATCGAGAAAAAGGTGACAGTCACTTTAAAAGTGACTGTCACCTTAAGGGCACACGCTGAAGAAATACAGGGAAGACGGATGACCGTCCACCCCGACGCATGAAACGATATAGACCTGACAGGTCTCCGAGAGGCGCTGGTCGAACCGATGACCCATCCGCGCAGAGGTTTGGGTCGGATGGAATGCAGGAGAAGACCTGTCAGGTCTGGGGCTGTGAGGGAAACCCAATTAGATGTGGAGGTCAACCCGCCTTGCTTTTTAAGGTGACAGTCACTTTCAAAGTGACTGTCACCTTAAGGGCACACGCTGAAGAAATACAGGGAAGACGGATGACCGTCCACCCCGACGCATGAAACGATATAGACCTGACAGGTCTGGTGCTGCTTTTTTATGGAATTGTCATTGAAGCGGGTGGAAAATTAAGATACATTCATACCAAGATGCTGCGTCGGTTGTTCAATCGCCTCAACGTATTTTTCATGATGCAGGGCAGGGGCGGTATCGCTGCGTTTGTGCTGCTCTTTCTGTCAATCATCGGCTGGTTCGATCATCAGGTGGGCTATGAAATCTCGCTGACGTTTTTCTATCTCATCCCTCTGGGCTTAGCGGTTTGGTATCTGGGTGTGCGCGTCGGCTTGCTGACCGCGCTGGTCTGCGTGCTGGTTTGGGATGGGACCAACCGCGCGGCAGGGCAGGAATATTCCAGTGAGTTGATCCGCTACTGGAATATGGGCATCCGTTTGGCGAGTTATGGCGTGGTAGCCCTGCTGTTGCACGAATTGAAGTCTGCCATTTGGGTCGAGCGTTCGCTGGCTCGCACCGATCCGCTGACGGGGGTCTTCAACCGCCGCGAGTTCAACGAACAACTGGAGTTTGAGATCAAACGCGCCGACCGGCTGATGTATCCCGTCACGCTGGCTTATATCGATCTGGATAACTTCAAACTGGTCAACGATGCGCACGGACACAAGGTCGGTGATGAGCAATTGCGGTTCATCGCGCAGACCGTCTCCGGCATCATCCGCAAGACCGATCTATTTGCGCGGCTGGGCGGCGACGAGTTCGGTTTATTCCTGCCGAATGTCGATCATAAAAACGCGAAGACCGTGGTCGCCAAAGTGGAGAAAGCCGTCATGAAAGGCTTGCAGGAGATGAATTCCCCAGTCACGCTCAGCATGGGCGTGGTCACCTTTCAATCCGCGCCGCTGACCGCCGAAGACCTGCTCTACAAAGCCGATGCGCTCATGTACCAAGCCAAGCTGATGGGCAAGAATCAAACCATCTATTTCGAGATTAAGTAAAGGCCAAGGTCGTCACGCGCAACCCAAAGGGGACTGTCATTGCGCAAGATACTTCAATATGCCCGCCGCCGCCCAACGTCCGCTGGCGAAACAAGCCGTCAGCAAATAACCGCCTGTGGGGGCTTCCCAATCCAGCATCTCTCCGGCACAGAACAGGCCGGGCAAATGCCTCACCATCAAATGTTCATCCAATGACTCAAAGTCCACGCCACCGGCGGAGCTGATGGCTTCATCCAATGGGCGCGGCGCGATCAACGGCACGGGCAGATGCTTGATGAAGAACGCCAGCCGCTTCACGTCTGCGAAGTCTTCCTTGGGCACGAACTCACGCAGCAAGCCGGCCTTCACGCCTTTGATGCCAATCGTCTTTTCGAGGTGGCTGGACAACGTCCGCGAGCCGCGCGGCTTGGACATCCTTTCAAGCAAGTCGGCTTCGGGTTTGTCGGGCGCGAGGTCGAGTTCCATCACAGCCCCTCCGTTCAAGGCGATCTCGTCGCGCATCAACGCCGCCGCCGCATAGACTAAACTCCCCTCCACGCCTTCTTTGGTGATGATGAATTCGCCCTGCTGACGAAACGCTCCGAACGATAAGACAACCGATTTGACCGGCTGCCCGTCGAACTTGTCTTTGAAGAAGGGACTCCACGCCACATCAAAGCCGCAGTTGGCTGGTTTGAGCGCCTCCACCTTAACGCCAGCGGATTCCAACCATTGAGTCCAGGCGCCGTCCGAGCCGAGACGCTGCCAGCTCCCACCGCCCAACGCCAACAGGACCGCATCCGCTCGAATGGTTTGGAGTCCGTTCACGGTCTCGAAACGAAGCGCGTGGTCTGCATCCCAACCCAGCCAGCGATGCCGCAAATGGAATTGCACCCCGGCCTCGTCCAGCCGTCTGAGCCAGGCCCGCAGCAAGGGACTGGCTTTCATCCCCACGGGGAAGACCCGCCCTGAGGTGCCCACGAAGGTTTCCACGCCCAGTTTGCGCGCCCACGCGCGCAGGTCATCGGGTGTGAAGTCTCTTAGCCAGGTTGCAACTTCTGCTTTTCGTTTTCCATAGCGTTCGATGAACGCCTCGAACGGCTCGGAATGGGTCAGGTTCAGCCCGCTTTTGCCTGCCATCAGGAACTTCCTGCCGAGCGAGGGCATCGCGTCGTACACGTCCACCTGCACGTTTGCCCGGCTCAAGACTTCCGCCGCCATCAAGCCAGCCGGTCCGCCGCCGATGATCGCTACTGTTTTATCCATGCGGTCATTATAAAAGAAAGTGACCGCCGCTTCCAAAGCGACGGTCACCAATCTGCTCAATGACTGGATCGTTGTGACTACAGATTACGGTTCGACGCTGACCACGCCGCCCAATGCATTCAGTTTCAACGTCCACGTACTGCCAAGCTGGAACTGCTGAAACTCACTGACCGAGTCTGGTGAGTAAGTGATCTGCCCATCTGAGGTGCTGAAGTAGACGTTGAAACTCTGCGAGGCCGTCCCAACCCGTTGTTCGCTGAGCAAGTCTGGCTCCGCGTAGATGGGGTACAAGTCATAGCCATCCAGTTGATAGGTCTGGATGGTCTTCCATTCGTCCACGGTGTAACTGCAATACTGTTCGGTGTCGGTGTAACATTCCTCGACCACTTCTGCGTAACCATTGCCGCGGTCTACGGTTTTCTCTTCGCAGATTTCTTCGCTCTCCGTCCGGCAGGAGACGTTGTACGCATCTGAAGGTGGATTGCCGCGTTCGTTCGAGTAATCGACCGGTTGCACTTCCTGTACCGGCACGGATGTCTGCCAATACACGCTGTCCACGGTCGCATCCACTGATTTGGAGGGGAACACGAACATGAACAGAATCGCCACACAGCACAGCACAAAAAACGCGCCGATGCCGCCCACGATCAGCCAGTTGAGCGCTTTGGGCTTGGGCTTTGCGGCAGAAGCCGCTACGGCTTTGGCGGGCGCCGTCTGCACGGGGACATTGGCTTTGGGCAGGGGCGCTCCACATTGCGAGCATGTCGCCGCTGTTCCGGGGTTTTCAAAACCACAATTGGTACACGTCACAGCCTTGGGCGGAGGGGGAGCCGCCTGCAAGACCTGTCCCGCCTGACGCGCCTTGCCTTCCTTCAAATCCGCGCCGCATTGCGAACAATTCGTCGCCGTGGCGGGGTTGCGCGTACCGCAGAATCCACAATGGATGTCTGCGCCCGCACCTGCCGCGGATTTCACTTTTTCATCGGTGACAAGTTTCTCTTCTGCCGCGCGCTGAAATTGAACATTCTCCGGTTGGGGAGCCCCACACTGTTGGCATGTCTTTGCCGGACCCGGGTTGCGCCCGTCACAGTTTGGGCAAACCCACTCCAACTGAACAAAGCCTTTACTTCTTCTCTGCATCGCTTACTCCTTGATTATTGTCGCCATGAGTGTACAACAAAATCGGAAAGGGATGAAGAGTACCCAAATCCTAAGCGGCGAACCCGTGCCACTTCCTCACCTCGTGAATCCGCGCCTCATGGTCGGGGTCTGGATAGGGGGATGGAAAGCTCGCCTCTTTCTTGACCGGGGAATGGGTCAACGCGCCGAAGACAGCCGCCACCCCGTTTGCGACGTTCTCGGGGTCATAGCCGCCTTCCAACACAAAGACGATCTTGCCGCGGCAGTGCTCTTCCGCAAGATCCACCAACTTCTTGGAAATCTCAAAGAACCCCTGTGTGGAGAGACCCAGTGTGGTGATGGGGTCGTTCCAATGCGAGTCAAACCCGGCTGAGATGATCAGCATCTGCGGGCGGAATGATTCGACCATCGGCTTGAAGATCTCATCGGCGACGCGCGAGAAGGTGGCGTCACCAGCGAAAGCTTGAAGCGGAACATTGGCAATGCGTTTCTTGGCATGGGGCGCTTCGTTGATCCAGCCTGTGCCGGGATAGATTCCCCATTGATGCGTGGAGATGAATCCCGCGCGCTCGTCTTCCATAAAGGCGGCTTGTGTCCCGTTGCCGTGATGCGCATCATAATCGATGACCATGACGCGTTCCATGCCATGCGCCAGGGCATCCCGCGCGGCGATGGCAACGTTGCTGAAGATGCAGAAACCCATCGCACGCTGCGGCTCGGCGTGATGTCCCGGCGGGCGGACGATGGCAAAGGCGTTCTGCGCATCACCGTTCATCACCATCCGTGTGCAGTTGAGCACTCCGCCCACAGCCAGCAGGGCGTCTTCGTAGGATGTCTTGGTCACATAGGTAGGGGCGTAGTCGATGATCCCCGCGCCCTGTTTACAAACCTCCTCGATGCCGCGGATCATCTTCGGTGGGTGGACGCGCGCTACATCCTCCGCTGTTGCGTGGATCGGCTCCACACGTTCCACACCGAACGAGGTCAGCCGCGGCTCAAGCAGGGTCAACCTGCCTGGTCGCTCCGGATGGTCTGGGTACTCGTGATGCCGGGATGGCACGAAGGTGTAAACGGTTTTCATATACAAATTATAGCCTTTGAGAAGGGAAATTTATTTACCGAAGGTGATTTGTTTCCAGACGAAACGCGCATAATCCTGCCAGAATAGATCCTGATTGACTTGATCAAATCTGGCAGGCGGGGTGAACAGCGATGAAAATAAGCTGGCATCATAGGGTGGCTGCCCAAAATCAGGCGCCCCATTCGGGGCTCCCGTATCGATTAATGGGACATACGGAATTGTCCATGTACGGAAATCCGCGTTAGGGGTTGAATTGAGTGTAATAGGATGGGAAACAATGACGATATTTTTATTGAATTGCGGGTCTAACACCCATTCGCAAATCCCATCCACTTGGATTCCGACAGGATAGCCGATAAATCCAAATTCATAGACCTGCGATGAACTTATGACCTGATCGAGATTTTGATCATTGTGAGAGGGTTGGATATGTATATTTTTTG
>JAHDWC010000226.1 GCA_023382575.1 Anaerolineales bacterium | reverse complement strand
AAGACGCCTTCGTCGAGTCGTTTTGGCGCGGGGTCACGCCTCACACGCGTGTGATCTTTCTAAGCCATCTCACATCTCCCACGGCTACAATTTTTCCCGTTGAAGCGATCATCCAACGCGCACGCGCAAATGATATTCTGACCATCATCGATGGGGCGCATGTGCCGGGACAGCTTCCGTTAAACCTGGATTCGCTCGGCGCCGATTTTTACGGCGGCAACCTTCACAAGTGGTTGTGCGCTCCAAAGGGTGCCGGTTTTTTGTACGCTCATCCCAACGTCCAACACTTGCTCAAACCGTTGGTGGTTTCGTGGGGCTACGAGCCGGAAGTTTCGAGCGGCTCCGCGTTCATCGACCAGAACGAATGGTGGGGCACGCGTGACGTGGCTGCGTTCTTAACCGTCCCGACGGCGATTCAATTCCAACAGGACCATGATTGGGTCAAGGTGCGAGGCGCATGTCATGAGTTAGCCATGGAGACGTGGGAACGAATCCATCGACTAACGAAGCTGAATCCGCTTCATCCCGACCCGGAAGTTTGGTTTGCCCAAATGTGTGTTGCCACCCTCCCGGCGGATGCGGACATCGTCGCGCTCAAGGCAAGGTTGTATGATGAATTTCGGATTGAGATCCCACTCATCGAGTGGTATGGGAACAAACTCATCCGCCTCTCCGTCCAGGGATATAATTCTCGCCGCGATATGGATGCGCTGGTGAAGGCTCTCAAGAATTTATTGTAGAAAGATCGTATGAGAAAGATTTTCCCATTTCTATTTTTGATGGTACTTGCATTGACTGTGGTTTTATCTCAGCCGGATGATGTTGCTGCCAGCCCGCAGTTTTATCAGATCACATCGCCTTCGCAGTTGATCGAGGTGGTGAATAGTTTGCGTATTTCCTACGGCTTGCCTCCGTTGACGTCGCATCCTATCTTGATGCAGTCGGCGCAATCGCAGGCGGACTACATGGCAGCGACCGGTCAGGTGACGCACTCACGCCCCGGTGGAACGACCTATACTCAGCAGTTGCTTTCATTAGGTTTTCCGCTGGCGGGAGATTTATCGTTGGGTGGGTTTCGCGCGGAGAATATCATTCAGTCCAGCGGACCATTGGATTGGAACGGGGTGCCGGGCGCGTGGCAGGATGCCGCTCACATGAACACCATGCTCTCGCAAAATTTCACACACATTGGCGCGGGGATTTCCCAGTCTGGAGATCAATACTATTATGCGGTGGATACTGCCGCCGCAACAGGCAGCGGACAAATGCAGGAAAGCGCCTCTACAGTATTGACCAGTGTTCCGGGTGGTTCATCGGGAGAAGCGGCCGGAGTGAGTCAGTACATGGTGCCGGTTACCATCAGCACGGCGGGACCAGATGGAAATATTTTTCATAAGGTTCAATATGGGCAATCGTTGTGGAGTATCGCCATTGCCTATGGCACGACCATCAAGAACATTCAGGCGTTGAACAACCTCGGCGAGGACCTGACCGTATATCAAGGGCAAGAGTTGTTGGTGCAGACGGGTGCAACACAAGAGGCGACGATCGCACCTGAAGCCACGCCAACACTGGCAGTCACCGCCACCATTCCACCGACAGAGACCTCTGCGCCGACATCCACGCCGTCGCTGCAAGTAACGCCCACAGCGATGGAAGAAGCGGAAAGAGAATCTGCAAGACCGGTCTCGTCTCGCATCCTCATCGTGGTACTTATCATCGCGGCGTTTGTGGGGGCGGGGATGGCGGTTTGGCTCATCCGCGATCCGAACTAGAAATTTACCGAAGGTAAAATCGACCTTCTTCGAACTATCTATTTTTTGGAAAGGTTCTATATTTATGGAAATCACATTGGCATTGGGTGGCGGCGGCGCCAAGGGAAATGCTCACATCGGCGTGTTGCGCCGCCTTGAAAAGGAAGGCTTCAAAATTCGCTCTGTGGCTGGGACCAGTTACGGCGGAATTGTTGCGGTGTTGTATGCGCTGGGGTATTCTCCGAACGAGCTTCAAGCCATTTTTGAAGCGGTGGATCAGGGACATTTGTTTGCGCGTTCGCCTATGGATGGGCCATCCTTGTTGGGAATGGGTGGGGTACGTCAGGTGCTCAACCGTATTTTGGGCGAAAAGACGTTCGCCGATCTACGCATCCCTTGTGCGGTGACGGCTGTAGATATCAACACTGGCGGCGAGGTTATGTTGATGGAGGGACGGCTGCAAGATGCCGTGCTTGCGACGATTGCATTGCCGGGAATTTTCCCCGTCCATCGCCTCAATGGCTGGGAGTTGGTGGATGGCGGCGTGTTGAACCCTGTCCCTGTTTCGGTCGCGCGGACATTATCACCGAACCTGCCTGTCGTCGCCGTGGTGTTGAACGACCCGATGGAGAAACCCGTTCGCAGTTACGCCATTCCGGTTCCCAGCATCTTCCCGCGTTCCATCGCTGAACGCATCACCCGTATTTCGCTGGCGCAGTCACTCGATATTTTCTTGCGTTCAGTCGATGTCAGCAGTCGCGCCATCTCCCACTTCCGCCTGCAACTTGACAAGCCCGATATCATCGTCCGCCCGGATGTGCATGAGATCAGCCTGCTTGATAAAGTCGTCATTGCAGATGTCGCTCAACTCGGCGAGCAAGCCGTGGAGGAAGTTTTGCCGCAATTGAAGCGCGTTGTTTCGTGGACTTCGCGCCTGAGCCGCAAAATCTTCGGAGCCAATTAATGTCTCGTGATTTGCGCAAGTATATGAAAGACACCAACGTCCGCGTTGCGATTGGTGCGGTGTTCCTGCTTTTCAACGTTGGGCTTGGCTTGATCTGGGCGATCTATGGCTTTGGCGCAGCAGTCAGCGGATTTCTCTGTCTGTTGGGCGCCTTCGTACCTATCGGCTTGATTCTATTTTTCTTATATGGATTGGATTGGATCCTAAAACGTGCAAACCGCGACTAACACCGAACTCCTCGAATTCAATGGCTGGACGATGCGCGTCCACGCCGCGACGGCAGCGAATCCACGACTGCTGGTGATGATCCACGGTTGGACCGGTGACGAAAACTCGATGTGGGTATTCACGCGTCGTCTGCCTGCCGATTTTTGGATCATCGCTCCGCGCGCGCCGCACCCTGCCGAACCCCAGGGATTTTCCTGGCGCCCACCTCAAGCCTCGACGTTTGGGCGTCCCAGCCTCGAGACGCTTCTCCCTGCTGCTGAGGGGTTGATCCGCCTTATCGACGAGTATTCCGCTGCCGTTAAGTTGGATGCGTCTCATTTCGATGTGATGGGATTCAGTCAGGGCGCGGCGATGACCAATGTGCTCGGTCTGCTGTATCCGCAACGCGTCCGCAAGATGGGTGTACTGGCGGGTTTTGTCCCTGCCGGGTTGGATGATTACATCGCCCAAAAGCCGTTGACCGGGAAAAATATTTTTGTGGCGCATGGCACGCAGGATGAGATGGTGCCCATTGATCGCGCGCGTGCGTCGATGGAGTTGCTGGAGCAAGCTGGCGCGACCATCACCTATTGCGAGGATGAGGTTGGGCACAAGTTGAGCTCGGGTTGTTTGCGCGCGTTGGAAACCTACCTGGGTTAGATTAATCTTTTTCTCACCGCGCGGTTGACGCTCCAAAACTTTGCAGGTATGCTTACTCCGATTTTTATTCCATAAGGTGAATTTATGAGACGACCTATTTCCCGCCGTGATTTTCTCAAATTGTCCGGGCTTGGTGTGAGCGCGTTGGCATTCAACCCGTTCACACGAAATTTCGATTACGTGTTGGAGGCGCTTGCCGCGCCGAAACGTTTGCCACAGTTCCCCGGCAGCGAGATCATCGGGCGCGTCACCGACCCGGATGTAGACATCCGCAGCCGCCCGACGAATGACCCCGGTTTGAACACTTCCGTTGGCAAGTTGGGCGCGGATACGTTGCTTGAATGGGGACGCGAAGTGGTCGGTAATGTAGTTGGCGGCTTGACCAATCAACGTTATGTCGAAACGCCTCAGGGTTACGTGTATGGTTCGGTCGTCCAGCCGACGAAGAACCTTCCCAACACGCCGCTGACGGAACTTCCGGGTGGGCAGGGCTTCTGGGCGGAAGTAACTGTCCCATACATTGATCTGGCGCATGAAGGTGTGGTCGCTTCGCCGTGGTTGAACGATCATATCGCTTATAACTTTCCGCCGCGTTTATATTACGGACAGGTGGTTTGGATCGACCAGATCCGCACATCGAATGGTTTCCCCGAATATCGTTGGAATGAAGATGCCAACGGACGCGGTTATGGCTATGGCGGTTCGTACGGCGAATACTTCTGGGCGGATGGCGCTGGTTTGAAGGCCCTGACCGAAGCGGATGTGGCTACCATCAGCCCCGATGTAGACCCGAACGAGAAGACCATCGCCGTCGATCTGGATTATCAATCTCTGTCTTGTTTTGAAGGCAATCGCGAAGTATTTTACTGTCGCATTTCCAGCGGAAAAAGCTACGACCCGGTCACGGGAGAGATCGTCGATACCTATGCCACTCCGGCAGGAACGTTGTTCACTTATTGGAAGATCATCTCCAAGAACATGACCGCAGGCAACGAGTCGGCGGGATATTCCACACCGGCCGTGCCGTGGTGCACGTTCGTTGCGACGGGTGGTGTTGCCATTCATGGCGCTTTCTGGCACAACGCTTTCGGGGAGAAACGCTCTCATGGTTGTATCAACGTCACGCCGGATGATGCGAAGTGGATCTTCCGTTGGACGACTCCGTTCGTATCTCTTGGTGTGGGCGAGGAGCGTCGTAATCTTCCCGATCACGGTACGATCGTGAATTCGGAAGAGACCAAGTTCTAAAAGGATTGTTATGGAAATTTCCCAGATCACTGTTTGGCTTGCTTTTCTTGCCGGGTTGGCATCCTTCCTTTCGCCATGTGTGTTTTCGCTGGTGCCTGCGTATGTAGGGTATCTTGGCGGGCGCGCGGCAGCGACAGGAGAACAGCAGCCCAGCCGCTGGTTGACCTTCTCACACGGATTGGCGTTCGTGTTAGGCTTTAGTGTTGTGTTCGTCCTGCTCGGTGTGGCGGCTTCTTTTGCAGGTGGATTGTTATATGACCTGCGCTACTGGCTGGCGAAGATCGGTGGGGCGGTGGTGGTGATTTTTGGTCTGCACATGATCGGCGTGTTCCATATCCCATTTTTGGCATATGACACGCGTGTTCAACAAGCGCCAGATCCCAAGCTGGGATATTTATCTTCTGCCCTGATGGGTGTCTTTTTCTCAGCGGGATGGTCTCCTTGTGTGGGACCTGTCCTCGGCGCGATTCTGACACTGGCAGTTAATGGCGGATCCGTTTCACAGGGCGCGACTCTGCTTTCCTTTTATTCTGCTGGTCTGGCGATTCCCTTCCTGTTGGCCGCGCTAGGCATTGGCTGGGTGACGACCATTTTGCGCAAATATAACAAAGTCATGCGTTACGTTGAGATTGCCATGGGCGTGATCCTGGTCATCGTCGGCGTGATGCTGTTCCTGGGAATCTTCGAGATCATCGCCCAACAGGGACAATTCTTCTATTTTGATTTTGGCCTGTAATCCGAGTTATTTTCCCTGATTTTTTAGGTGACAGTCCCTTTCTCGAGGCGGCTGTCACCTATGATTTACAATAGGACATGCCCATGCTCAATGTGACGCTTTTTACCCGGACTGGCTGCAAACTCTGTGATGAAGTCAAAGCAGACTTGCAGGACTTGCAAGCGCAATACCCGCATCGCCTCGCTGAAGTGGATATTGACGCGGACGCATCACTGGTTGCCGCCTATGGGCAGATCATCCCTGTGGTGGAGGTGGGACCCTACACTCTGAAAGCACCCATCACCCGTCAAAAATTGCAAATGACCCTCGGTGCGGCATCTGACCGTAAGAATCAACTCGAACAATTGGATGACCCCATCTACAAACATCGTCTCAAAAAAGGAAAAAACGTGACAACCGGAGACCGCATCTCATTTTGGATCGCCAAGAAATATCTGCTGATTTTGAACTTATTCATGTTGCTTTATGCAGGTCTGCCCTTCCTTGCGCCCACGCTGA
>JAHDWC010000225.1 GCA_023382575.1 Anaerolineales bacterium | reverse complement strand
TCGCTGCAGGACAAAGCATCACGGTTTCGGTGACGGGTTCGTCCTCATCATACACACTGTCCAGCCCGAATGACAGCTCGCTGACCGTCACCGCGGATATGTCGGCTTGTGTGCCGCCTCCGCCTCCGCCCGCGCTGGTTGCCAATGGCTTCTGTACGTCGAATGATGGCGTGGCGACCTTTGTCATCACCAATAACGGCGGCGACATGCCAGTTGCCTATCTGTACACCATCACCGATACCAGTGGAAATATCATCCAGACTGGAAGCTTCCAACTGGATGCAGGTGAGAGTTTGAGCTTGGTGGTGAGCAGTAATGCGGATCAATTGATCCTGACCATCACGGATGCGAATAACTTTACGTCTCGCGCGGCGATGACACAATGTCGCGAGACTCTATCGGTAGCACCTGCTGAGCCGGAGATTTGTATCCAGTGCTTGGTGTTCCACACTTTCCGCGACGACAACCTTGAGATCTACCGCCTTGATGGCATTGAAGGTCAGCCAGATGCGAAGCTGTACAACCTGTCTAAGAATGAGGCAGTGGACAGTCGCCCAAGCCGCGCGCCCAATGACTCGTGGGTTGTCTTCCAAAGCAACCGCAATGGGAACGTTGAGTTGTATTACACCGATCTGGTCGGCAGTGGCGAAGCAGTCCGCCTGACCGAGACGGAATCGAACAACACCAACCCGATGTATGGACCCGATTCGAAGACGGTTGTGTTCCAAAGCGATCGAGGCGGTAACTTCAACCTCTTCACCATCGACCAGAGCACCGGTAAGGAGACGCAACTCACAACCGAGTCTGCGGATGAGATCAATCCATATTACTCACCCGATATTAAGAAGTTGGTCTTCCAGAGCAACCGCAACGGCAATTGGGACCTTTATGTCCTCGATGTGGAGACGGCAACCATTACGCAGTTGACCAACTCACCATTGAATGAGACCTTCCCGGCATGGTCGCCGAATGGCAAGCAGATTGCTTACCTGGTGAATGAGAATGGCGCGACAGATCTATACGTCATCAATCTCGATACCAAGGAAGTAACCCGCCTCACCACCGACGGCAAGACCAACAACGCGACCTGGTCACCGGAAGGCAACCGCATCGCTTATCAGTCTGAGCGGAACGGCAACCTCGATATCTACAGCTATGACTTCACCGAGAGCAAAGAATATCGAGTCACGGATTACGAAGGTCTCGACTCCGGTCCGACCTGGGACTGTGGCGGCACGAACCTTGCCTTTACCTCCGATCGCGATGATGATCCAAACGTCTTCCAGGTCTTCTGGCAGGGTGGCTCGGCTGGTAACATGACCATTGACCCGGCGACGGATAAGTGGTCGCAGTGGCGCCCGTCCAATGATGTTTCCAGTACGGGATACTAAGCTCAAGTAGCACGACCCACTCCCCGGTCCCATTTGGAGCCGGGGAGTTTTGTATCTAGCCATGATTCACAAGTCATTGGTATAATCCGCCCGCTTCAAAAAAACAATTAATCAAGGAAAGTGTTACGTATGATCGATGTAAACGAACTTCGCAAGGGTGTGACATTTGAGTTGGACGGCAACCTGTATAAAGTGTTGGAGTACAGCCATAATAAAACCGGACGCGGCAATGCCAACATTCGCATCAAAGCGCGCAATTTGTTGACCGGTGCCAATATCGAACGCACCTTCAACTCCGGGCAGTCGGTGCAGGATGTTTCGCTCGACTTTGCCAATGTCTCATATCTTTATAATGATGGCGATCTGTATTATTTCATGGATAATGAGACCTTTGAACAGCCTGCCGTCAAAAAGGAATCGCTTGGTGATAGTGCCCAGTTCCTCAAGGAAGGCATGGAAGTCAAGCTGACCTTCTATAAAGGCGAAGCCATTGACATTGAAATGCCTACATCTGTGGACCTCAAGGTTGTGGAATCGGAAATGGCGATCCGTGGTGATACCGCCACTGGCGTGACCAAGAAGGTGATCACGGAATCGGGCGTGGTGGTGCAGTGCCCGGCTTTCGTCAATGTAGGTGACACCATCCGTGTGGATACTCGTACGGGCGAATACGTTACCCGCGTCTAGTTATTGATGAAGACACCCGCCGGGCGTGAATGCCCGCATTTCTACGGCGATTATTTTCGCGGCAAGAATGTTGAGGAATGCCGCCTGCTGAATCTATATGGGCAGGCGTGGACTCCTGATTTGTGCAGAACTTGTCCGGTGCCGGATATTGCCCGTGCTAATTCCTGCCAGCACATGAAATTAAAAGCCAATGTAACACGTCCGCTGACTGCCCTGTTCCAAAAACGGGTGCAAGTCAGCGCGTTTTGCGAAAAATCAAAGCGGGATGTCGCCGAACCGCAGGTGGGGTGTGGTGACTGCCATGCCCTGCCTTTCAAATTTGAAGTCAAAGAATAACCCAGACTCTCCGGGGGAGTCTGAAAATCCCATGCCGCTCACACTCTTGCTCGATCTGGACGATACCCTTCTCGATACCAATCTATCTGCTTTTATCCCTGCCTATTTTCAGGCATTGGCAAAAGATCTTGCTCCGCATATTGATCCCAGCCTGATGATGCGTGCCCTTTTGCATGGCACCAATCTGATGAATCAGAGCGACGATTTTTCGCGCACGCTCAGCGATGTCTTCGATGACGCGTTCTATCCGCAGTTGAATTTGTCCAAAGATAAGCTTTTACCCGCCATCGAAAATTTCTACGATAATATTTTCCCCAGCCTTCAAGGATTGACCGCGCAAAAGCCAGATGCCCAACCATTTGTCAAGTGGGCATCTGCACATGGGTATCGCATCGCCATTGCGACCGATCCGCTTTTGCCGCGCAAAGCGACGTATCATCGTTTGCGTTGGGCAGGCTTTGACCCCGAACAGTTTGAGCTTGTCACCACATTTGAAGGCTTTCATTTTTCAAAAACTCATGCAGCTTATTATGCTGAAGTCCTCGGGCGAATGGGCTGGCCGGATGAGCCGATCTTGATGGTGGGAAATGACCTCGAGCGTGACATCCACCCCGCGCAAAAACTTGGGTTGGCTACCTTTCACGTGGATGGAGAATCCGCCTCATCGCCTGGAGCGGAAGCGGGTGCGCGTGGAACATTAACGGATCTACACCGATGGCTCGAGTCTGCGGACGTCAAATCTTTGTTGCCCAATTTCAATTCAGTTGACTCGATCCTGGCAGTGACGATGTCTACGCCAGCAGTGCTAAACGGTTTATTGAGCGAGGTCACTTCCGAACAATGGAGGCGAAAATCTTCCACTGATGCGTGGACATTAACCGAGTTGCTGTGTCACCTGCGTGACACCGAACGCGAAATTCATCACATGCAGTTGAAGCTATTTGCCGAGCAGGATGAACCGTTCATTCCACGTCCTGATACGGGTGTGTGGGCGAGCCAACGAGATTATTTGCACGAGAATGGCGCGACAGTTCTGGCGGAATTCAACGCCGCACGGCAGACAACGATGTCTGCGTTGAAGAATATCTCTCCTGATGACTGGAAGCGTAAAGCCCGTCATGCGATCTTTGGTCCGACGACTTTTCAAGAAGTGGTCGGTTTTATCGCCGAACATGATCGTTTGCATATCCAGCAGGTATGGTCTATCTTGAAAGGCTTGTAAATTCGGCGTGTCTTCCAGCTCAAAATTGTGTTTTAAGGGACAAGCTTGCTTGTCCCTTAATTTTTTAACTTGTGGAGTGAAACATTGATGAGAAAACGAGTTGTGTTAACTGGACTGGGTTGTGTCAGCCCGGTGGGTAATAATGTGAAGGAAACTTGGGAAGCGCTGCTGGCTGGGAAGTCTGGTGTGGCTCCCATTACAGCATTTGACGCCAGCGCTCACAAGACCAGATTTGCGGCGGAAGTCAAAGGTTTTGATGGTGTGGCAATGTTTGGTACGCGTGAGGCGCGCAAAATGGATCGCTTCACGCAATTTGCTACGGCTGCCACGTTGGAGGCATTGGAACAATCCGGCTTAAAGATCGATGATTCAAATCGTGACCGGGTTGGCATCTTGATCGGCTCCGGGATTGGCGGCATTATCACGTTGATCGAACAGCATGAAGTGATGAAAGAGCGCGGACCTGATCGGGTGAGTCCCTTCTTGATTCCGATGATGATCTCGGATGGTGCGGCTGGGAACATTGCCATCCGCGTCGGTGCGCGTGGACCTAACATGGCGTTGGCAACGGCTTGTGCGTCGGGGACAAACGCCATTGGCGAAGCGGCTGAAATGATCCGCCGCGGTTCAGCGGACGTTATGATTGCGGGCGCGTCGGAAGCGTCGATCATTGCAGTGGCGATGGCGGGTATGAATGTGATGACGGCTCTCTCCACTCGCAACGAAGACCCGCAACGTGCCTCACGTCCGTTCGATAAGAATCGCGACGGTTTTGTGATGGGGGAGGGTGCCGGCGTTGTCATCCTTGAATCATTGGAACATGCACAGGCGCGTGGTGCGCACATCCTATGTGAATTTTCTGGTTATGGCACATCCGATGATGCCTATCATATTTCTGCACCGGCTGAGAATGGGGCAGGTGCGGCGATTTCCATGCGGCTTGCGCTTGAAAATGCCGGGCTGGGCGCTTCCGATATTCACTATATCAATGCACATGGCACGTCCACGCAATTGAATGACAAAAGTGAAACGGCTGCCATCAAAACAGTTTTTGGTGGGCAGGCGTATAAAATACCTGTCTCTTCCACCAAATCCATGACCGGGCATCTGCTCGGCGCTTCCGGGGCGGTCGAGGCGGTGGTTGGGACGTTGGCGATTCTGAACGATATCCTTCCGCCTACCATCAATTACAAAACCCCCGATCCCGCCTGTGACTTGGATTATGTACCCAATCAGGCGCGTCAACTCCGCGTGGATAATGTCATGTCCAACTCGTTCGGTTTTGGCGGACATAACGCCACCCTGATTCTTAGTCGATACAAATAAGGAGTACGTATGCCTTTTGCGCATATCACGGGCTGGGGCATGCATGTCCCTGAGCCTGTTCTTACAAATGATGACATTGCCAAACTTGTGGAAACCAATGATGAGTGGATTCGCGGACGCACTGGGATTCGTGAACGCCACATCGCTCGGGAGAATGAGTTTCCTTCCACGTTGGGAGTGGAGGCGGCGCTGAAAGCGCTTCAGGTGGCAAACCTTGCCCCGACGGAACTTGACCTGATCATCTGCACATCTTCCTCGCCGGAATATATTTTTCCAGCCACAGCTTGTCTGATCCAGGACCAGATCGGTGCGACGAAAGCTGGCGCATTTGATCTGTTGGCAGCATGCTCCGGCTTTATTTACGCGACGAACATGGCGGCGCAAGCCATCCGCAGCGGCTCGATAAAGAATGCGCTGGTTATTGGTTCCGAGACGCTCTCACGCTTTATCAATTGGAAGGATCGCAATACCTGCATCCTCTTTGGGGATGGGGCAGGAGCATTTGTCTTGCAAGCCAGTGACAAGCCCGGCGGCGTGTTGTCTGCTGTCATGCACTCCGACGGCTCCGGCGCGGACTTATTGACTCTACCGGGCGGCGGCTCGCGTTACCCCGCCACAGAGACGACCATCCACGAGGGCAAGCATTACGTCTCCATGGATGGTAAGGAAGTTTTCCGATTTGCGACACGTGTTATGGGGCATGCCACACAGGAATCTCTGCAACTCGCTGGTTTGACCACCAACGATATCCAATGGATTATTCCGCATCAGGCAAATTATCGCATCATCGAGACGGCGGCGAAGTACCTTAAGCTGCCAATGGAAAAATTCGTCGTCAACGTGGATCGTTATGGCAACACTTCCACAGCCTCCATTCCAATTGCAACCGTCGAGGCGATTGAAGGCGGAAAGGTCAAGAGCGGCGACAAAATCGTTTTTGTCGGTTTTGGCGCAGGGCTGACGTGGGGCGCAATGACTGTCGAGTGGACAGGTCCCATCGAGCCAAAGAAGACCATCTACCCGCAGCAATATCGCCTGTTTGCCCGGTTGCGTTCGTGGTTGCGACGCGCCCTGCGCTTCATCGAAGGCATCTTCTTCCGCCGGGTGTGCACGCAAAGGTTGTCAGGCAGCGAGAGGCAAAAGCGAACGGGCTGAGGT
>JAHDWC010000224.1 GCA_023382575.1 Anaerolineales bacterium | reverse complement strand
CAGTTTATAGATCAGCTCAACGGTGTTGCCATTCTGCTTGATCTCATATTGGACGGTTTCCAGCCGCTCTTCAGCGCGCTCTTGGTTGGTGGCGTAAGCGGTCTTCACGATTTTGACTTCAACCGCCTCCACATCTCCGCCGACAATGGATACGTCACCCGCATCATCAGCCACATTGAGAGTGACTGGCTCCTCCGCGTCGAACTGGAGGGTCTTGTTCTCCTCTGCCGTGGCAGTCACCAGCGGAACATTGAACATGCCAAAGTCCGCGCCGCGAAGCGCAAAGAACGCCACCGCGCCGATTCCCGCCAGCACGAACAGCAGGGCGAGGACTAATAATCCAATAATTAAAGGTCTTTTCATTTTCGTTCTCCTTGTTTATGATGTTTCTACTAGCTTTGACAGGCATTTTTGAAAAAAGTTTCAAGATCAGACGATGGATGAGCAAACTGCCTTGTCGATGGTCAATCGTCCAAAAAGTGAAACTTTTTTGCTTTTCCCTGGTCTAACCTACAGATATGACAGACTCCGAGCAAATCCTCGTTCAGAAAGCGCAAAAAGGCGACCCCGATGCCTTTGCCGCCCTTGTGAACGAGCACCAACAATATGTCTACAACCTGGCCCTGCGCGTCGTTAAAGATGAGAACGAGGCGCTTGATCTGGCACAGGAAGCCTTCGTGCGTGCCTGGACGGCTCTACCGAACTTCAAAGGACAATCTCAATTCCGCACCTGGTTGTATCGGATTGTCACCAATTTATGCTACAACAAACTTCCCAACCTGCGCCGCTCTCTCAACGACCTCGGCGATGACGTGATGGAAGAGATCCCTGAGCCTTTTCTCGATACGCCCGCCCAAGCTTATGAATCAAATGAAACGCGCGCGTCTTTACAGCGGGCCATTCAAAACCTTGATTCGAATTACCAACTGCTTATCACCCTCAGATATCAAAATGAACTTTCCTATGAAGAGATCGCCTCGACTCTCAATCTGCCGCTGGGTACCGTCAAAACGGGCATTTTTCGCGCCAAGGAACAACTCCGCAAGTCGCTTGCCCAACTGGAGGAATCATGGATAACCGTCTAGAACAGGATGCGCTCATCGAAGATACGCTCAAACAGTATCCGCTTGCGCCCATGCCGCGCAGCATCACGGCCAGTGTCATGTCTCGTATTCAGGTGGAGAAGCGTCCCAAGCTCGTCACGTGGAATGATTTTGTCATTGCACTGGTGATCGCCCTCACCATTGGTGCCGGATTTATCACCTACGAAAGCCTGCCGCCTGTAGCATTGGCAAAACTGCGCATTCAGGGAATTCTTCTTTATCAGGGGTTCATTGTCAACGCGAGCTGGCTCATCCCCGCATTCTTCTTTGGCTTGGCGGCCTTGTTCGCTTCGTTTGCAATTCCCCCGTTGTTAAAGATGACCACAAACAAGTAGGTCACGCAAAGTGTATTATGCGTGACCTACAAAACTGCTTCCTAGTCCAATCGTTGCAGGATGTGACTCACTGCCGTGGATGCTGGTCCGCCCAGCGATTGGATCAAGCCGAATTTCGCATCCTTCACCTGATTCGCCTCCGCCTGACCTCGTAGCTGAAGCGTCGCTTCGACAGCTTGATACACACCCGCAGCGCCACCGGGGAATCCGCGGGCTTTCATGCCACCCATCGTCGCGCAGGGGATGCTGCCCTTCAGTCCAATCGATCCATCCGCGGCGAGTTTCCAGCCATTGCCCTTGATCGCAAAACCGACTGCTTCCAATTGCAATGCCGCATAAATACTGAACGCATCGTGATATTCGAAGAAATCGATCCCATCGAGCGTCAACCCGGTTTGCTTCATGGCTTTGCCCGCGGAGATTTGTGCTGTGTCAAAATACAGCATGTCCTTGCGGTCGTGCAGTGCCAGCGTGTCAGACGAAGCCGCCGAGCCAGCGATCTTCACGAGTGGCTGTGACCAACTGGAGGGAAGCAGCTCGCAGCGAGTCAAAAGAAGCGCGGCGGCGCCATCCGCGTTGGGTGCCATATCAAACATGTTGAGCGGGTCGCTGATCATTTCGGCTTTGGCGTACACGTCCGGCTTGATGGCTTTGCGGAACATGGCATTTTTATTGGCAACGCCGTTGGCATGCGCTGTGAGCGCAAAGCCTGCAAACCCATCGGCAGGGACTTCGTATTCGTGCATATAACGCTTCATCAAAAGTGCGGCTTGCGCGGCGGGAGTCATGCCTTGCACCGCTTCAAAATCAGAATCGGATGCGGTGGCGAGCGCTTCCTCTACTTCTGAACCAACTTTATCCGTAAATTTTTCCACACCGACGACAAGCGCCACATCCACGAATCCGCTGGCGACGGCGAGATACCCCTGACGAAGCGCCGCTCCGCCCGAAGCGCCCGCCGCTTCAACGGTCACTGCTTCGATGCCGGGCAATCCGGAATAATCCGCGAGCAAAACGCCGACATGCGCCTGACGCGAAAGATTGGGGGCAAGCATGTTGCCCACGAACAGCGACTGCGGCTTGAGTCCGCCCGCATCTTGGATCGCGTCATGGATGGCGGCATAGGCCAGGTCACGCAGACCAATGTCCCAATGTTCGCCGACTTCGGTTTGTCCGATACCTGCAATAACGACTTCTGTCATGGATACTCCGATTATTTACCCATTGAAGAAATGAGTAAAAAAGTGAATGATGTTATACGGTTTTGAAACAGGATAATTTTTAAGTGATTCGAATTTGTTGAAAAATACAAGCGCAAATACAAGAAATTGAGCGATTGTCTCTATTAAAGATGCCTGCCATTGGGCAAGTTGATATTTGCTTGTGAGGCTCTTGGTTATCCCGAAGGTGACGTAAAAAATGATCAGCATCATGGGGAAGATGATGAAAATGATCTCACCCAAATTGGCTGTGGCATTGATGCCCATGTCATAGTACACGTACAAACGGCTGACAGTGAGCGAATACAGGCAGGCGAACAAACTCGGGAGTACAAGAGAAAATATCAGAAGAATTCGCTTCATTTTTTCGCTGACAGTTTTTTTTACTTCCACAAGCTTTTCAAGAATTTCAGTTTTTCGAGGTCTTGAAAACTTTGTCCACCTTCGTGACCGTTATACGGATAGACCTTGATGTCTTTCTCGCCAGCCCAATGATTGAATGCCGCAAACACCGTGGACGGCGGACAGACCTGGTCCATCAACGCGACAGAGAATAAGGTTCTGGCTTTGGCGCGGGCAGAGAAGTTGACTCCATCAAAGTAGGACAGCGTATTGAAGACCGCCTCGACTTTATCGCGATGCGTGTGACAATATTCGGCAATCTCTTTGTAGGGATATGAATCGCTGATCTCGGTCGCGCGGCGGTAATGACAAAGGAAAGGCACATCCGGCATGGCGGCGCTCACGTCAGGGACGAGCCCAGCCGCGGCGATGGTAATGCCTCCGCCTTGCGAGCCGCCCGTCACAGCGATGCGCGAAGCGTCTACATCTGGATGAGAGCGAGCCGCTTCAATCGCGCGGACAGCGTCGGTAAAGACGCGTCGATAGTAGTAATGCTGTGGGTCGAGAATGCCCTTGGTCATGCTGCCGGGAAAGTGCGCGTTGCCGCCATCGGCATACAAATCGGGCGTATCGCCCGCGGACCAGGTACTGCCTTGTCCGCGCGTGTCCATCACGAAGTGAGCATAGCCCGCACTGGACCAAAACAACCAATTGAAACCAAATTGGCGTCCGCCGCCGTAGCCGATGTATTCAACCACAACGGGTAACTTTACCTTGTGCTGCGTCGGCAGGATTAACCAACCTTTGATGGGCTGACCGCCAAAGCCGTTGAAGGTGACGTCAAAAGTTTCCTGTGCGACAAGTCCGTACTCCACTTTTTCGAATTTTGCATCGAGCGGAAACGTCCGCGCTTCGGCGAGGGTGTTTGCCCAGAATGTGTTGAAGTCTGCGGGTTCGGTGCGGACAGGTTTGTAGGTTTTTAGTTCGTCGAGAGAAAGGTCGAAGAATGCCATGAGCTTCTAAATGTTTTCCTGTTTATCCGTTTTAAAATGGGATGACAATTGGGATGATCTGGATTTTAAAAATCACTACTGATATTAATACCAAACCGGAGAAGAAACATCCCAAGCCAATTGTGTTGAGTGACACTAGTATTTCACGTACCTCTTTCCCATTTCGATTTTTGTTCCAATACAAGGTGGGTTCGTAATCAAATACATTGCTGTACTTCTTAATTGTTTTGTATACATACAAAATTAGAGGAAGTCCAATGAGCGACAACAAGACTCCAAACAGCAATATTCCAACTGGAGAATTTCTAGCTTCTAAACTTCCTAAGACTACTAGAATAAAAAAGAAAAAACTTGCTAAATATTTAGAAAAGAGAAGAATATCAACCACAATCTACTCTTACTTCATAGCCAACTTGCCACGGAAGCGGACATATGTTGCGTAGTCGATCTCTGTGCGGCGCTTGACGTAATCTTGCGTCTTCGTGGCAAGGTTTTGTTTGGCAGTCACTTTGTCAGTGACGGTAATGTCGAAGGCGTCGGACCCGGCTCCAGACCCGAAAGAGACGACAAGGATGCGGTCACCAGGTTGGGCGATGTCGAGCGTGGCAGTCAAGCCGATCATGGCGGCGCCTGCGTATGTATTTCCGATCACCGGCACGAGCAGGCCCGGTTCGATCTGTTCCATCGAAAAGCCAAGCTGTCCTGCCACACGCTGCGGGAATTTGGTGTTGGGTTGGTGGAAGACTGCCCACTTGTAATCTTTGGCGGTGGTGCCCGCGGCTTCCATCAGGTGGGTTGCAGCTTCGGTGATGTGTTTGAAGTACGCAGGTTCGCCGGTGAAGCGCATGCCATGTTCGGGGTATTTCTGATATTCGCGCCGCCAAAAGTCAGGCGTGTCAGTGACGTAGGAATACGAGAAGTTGATCGTCGCCAGCGATTCTTCAGCCGGACCGACGATGTACGCGCCGCCGCCTGCGCCTGCAGTGTATTCGAGCGCGTCGCCGGGCTTGCCTTGCGCCGTGTCCATGCCGATTGCCATGGCATAGTGACCCATGCCCGAGCCGACCAGACCCATTGCAGCGACAAGCGCCTCAGTACCTGCTTTACAGGCGAATTCCCAATCTGCGGCTTGAGTGTTCGGGACGGCTCCAATCGCTTCTGCGACGAGGGTGGATGTGGGCTTGACCGCGTACGGATGCGACTCTGAGCCGACCCACACGGCGCGTAATTCGGTCGGGTCGATCTGAGCGCGCGCCATTGCATTCCGCGCCGCCTCAATGGACATGGTGATCACGTCTTCATCCAGACCGGGCACGGCTTTCTCTTTGATGGGAAGTCCGCCCGTCTTGCCCGTCCATACGCGGGCGACTTCCTTCGCGGGCAGACGGAAGCGCGGCACATAGGCACCATAGCCGACAATGCCAACCGGCTTGACGGGTTTTAGTAGAGTAGGGGAGGGTTGAGGAGTTGTCATTTGTTTTTCCTGAATAAGTAGGCGAATTTTAGCGGGTGAGGGCTTGCAAAAGCTATCTTGTTCAATTTAGTAACAATCATACCAGTAAGGGCGCAGGCGTCTGATACAGACTGTTTCTGCAAAATCTTCGAACGGTGGCGCTCTATTATCAGATCGATAGACGTAACTTGGATAATACTCAAACATCCCGCCGCCGCGATAGAATTGGATGCTTATAACTCCATTGCTTTGATTTATAGAAACCCTTCCGTCTTCTGCCAAGCCTCGATATTTCTTTGGTAGATCGATGTTCCAATCAAGCTCTGGGTTTATATCACCATTTTCAATTGATTGAATTATCCATTGTGCAGCTTGATCAAATCTTTTTTCTTTGATTTGAAACTCCGCATTTATTCTAAAATCCCCCAATGGCTTGTATAAAAATATGACTGTGCATATTGTCGCAAGGTTAATTAGTAGTGGACTGTAGGATTTCCATGTCAAGTCTTCAGTTTGCGGGAGGATATGAATAATTGAAACGATGACTAACAAAAAGTAGATTATGGGAGACCCAATACATAAAAATGGAAGAATGAAAGGTGTAAATACTCTTGTGATATCTCCTTCGAAGAAGATTAAGAGAAGAATGGCGAAATAGAAAATCAAATTTATTTTGATTAGAAGTTGTAGATCATATACCCAA
>JAHDWC010000223.1 GCA_023382575.1 Anaerolineales bacterium | reverse complement strand
TTCCAACAACTGTCCCATTTCATCGGACGTGAATTTCTCTTGCGCGAGCTTACCCAACGTGGCAAGCTGCTGACCACGCGCTTCGCCGCCGCCGGGAGGCATATTGACCTGCTGATCCCATCCCAACACGCTGGCGGCACGACCCAGATCGGAAACCTCCCCCACAATTTCCTTAAATCGATTCAACTTGTCGGACATATAGATTCTCCTGTGTAACTGTGACTGAAACACGCTTCTACCCACCCGAGTCCTGCCCCGGTTTTCTGAGACGAATCTTCGGTTGTGGGCTGTTTTTTTCGCCTTGATTGTATCGTAAAAAAGTAACGCGGGATGCATCCCGCGTTACGGACAATCATGTTCTACGCCAAGTCCATTTACTGTAATGTAAACTGTCGCACCTTCGCGCACCTCAATGATTTGGATCTCAGGTTCATCGGGCAGCGAGACGTCATACACCCTATACGTCCCCGGGTTGACCTGAGCCTCATTCAGATATTTTGAATTCGTATACAGGTTGTACAAGTACACTTCCCCAGGCATGATGTAAATATTATGCTCGGTGCAGTTTTTGACATATGCTGGCTTGGCCCAATCGGTGAACGTGAAATCGGGAACCTGACTCAACTCGCCAGTAACCTGCGTCAGCGTGGACATGAGCGAGACCCAGCCCATTCTATCTGAGTCTGGGATGTTGACCTGCACCCATTTGGAAAGCACATCCTGCCCGATGACGTCTGCGCTGGAGCCTTTGGCCAAGACCGCGATGGGATCGTACTCAAACCCTGGTCCGCGGCGGATGTAAAGGTTGCCACCCGCCGCAGTGATGGTCACATTTGGCTGCGGGGTAGGCAAAACTTCCGTGGCAGTGGGAGGAACCGTCGCCGAAGGAAGAGGCGCAGATGTAACCGTGGATGTTGGACGCTCAGTTGTCGCAGTCACTTCCACGGTGGGCAATTCATTATTTGTCGTCTGCGCTCGAAAACATCCCTGCAGAAAAACCACCAACAACAGGGAAAATAAAATTTGTTTGCGAGAGTTCATGGTTACTCGTAACGCAGGGCTTCGACCGGCTCGAGGTTTGCGGCGCGGCTGGCAGGATAGATGCCAAAGAATAAGCCGATGATCGCTGAGAAACTGGTCGAGAGGATGATCGCATCAGTGCCAACGATGGGCACGAAATTATTTCCGGTGGCAATTGCAACCCGTCCCACTACAAAGGCGATGAACCAACCGAACATAATGCCGATGATACCGCCGATGAGACTAAGCAAAGAGGACTCAGTCAGGAATTGCAACAAGATGTCGCGTTTGCGTGCGCCCAAGGCTTTACGCAAACCGATCTCACGTGTACGTTCTGTGACGGAAACCAGCATGATGTTCATGATGCCAATACCGCCAACTAGCAACGAGATGCCCGCGATACCGCCGAGGAAGATGGTCAACACGCCGGTAATCGTCTCAAACGTGGATAGAAAATCCTGTTGGGTGAAAACTGTAAAATCATCGTAACCGATCGGCGTGCGATGACGCGTGCGAATGATATTGGAAATCTCTTCTGACGCCGATGGAACCGTATCAGCCGAAGTAGCTTGCACGAAGATCACATCGACTTCTTCACGAGTGGCACGCTTGATGAGGCGGGCTTGTGCCGTGGTGAATGGAATATAGGCGCTGTCATCTTCACTGCCGAATGCACCGCCGCCCTGTGGGACGAGGACACCAATAACGCGAAATGGCTGTCCTTCGATGCGAACCGTTTCTCCAACAACGCCATCCGCATGACCAAACAAATTTACCGCGGTATCGGGTCCGAGCACAACCACAGACATTCGCCCAAGGAGATGTTCTTCGTTGATCAATTCACCTTCCGCCAGTTCCATATTGCGGACTGTGAAATATGTGGGCGTGACACCAGAAATGCTGGTGGATGTAGTTTCGCCAGAGAAGGTCATCAACCCGCTTCCTTGAATGGCGGGAGCGACCAACTCAACTGACGGCGCAGCAAACGGGTCAGCGATGGCTTCGGCGTCACTCAATGTCAGCGGACGATCATTGTTGCCGCTGCGGCCCGTCTCCGCCCCAGGCGGACCACCGCCCATCGAGCCGCTAAAGACAAACAGAAGGTTTGTACCAATACTTGAAATCGAACCGGTGATGGATGCCTGCGCCCCATTTCCAACCGCAAGCATGGCGATGACTGCTGCAACCCCAATGACGATCCCCAACACCGTCAAGCCGGAACGCATCTTATTACCATTCAAGCTTTCAAGCGCTTCGAAAATTGCCTGTGCAATGCTCATTTCTTCCCCTCCTCATCAGAGAGATCCAATTCACC
Organism: Anaerolineales bacterium; assembly: GCA_023382575.1. GTDB lineage: Bacteria > Chloroflexota > Anaerolineae > Anaerolineales > Villigracilaceae > Villigracilis. The sequence continues at coordinate 3,865 of JAHDWC010000223.1, read as the reverse complement.
ATCACGCAAACGGATAACACGTTCGGTTTGTTCAGCGATCTTTGGGTCATGAGTCACAATAATTAAAGTCGTGCCGCGCTCTTTGTTCAGGTTGAGCAGCAGACTCATAATCTCCTTGCCGACCTTTGAATCAAGATTCCCGGTCGGTTCATCCGCCATAATGATGGCTGGATTATTGACCAGCGAGCGAGCCACTGCCACACGTTGTTGCTGTCCGCCGGAGAGTTCGTAGGGACGATGTGACATGCGATCCTTCAACCCAACCGCTTCAAGGGCGGCTTGAGCGCGTTCGCGGCGTCCCTCCACAATGCCTGCATATCGCAGCGGAAGTTCCACATTTCCCAATGCGGTAAGGCGGGAAAGCAGATTGAAACTCTGAAAGACAAACCCGACCTTGCGGTTGCGGACGCTGGCAAGCTGGTCGTCGTTCATCTCGCCGACCGATTCGCCGTCCAAAATATATTCGCCTGATGTTGGACGATCCAGACATCCAAGCGTATTCATCATGGTCGATTTACCCGAGCCAGAGGGTCCCATAATGGAAACAACTTCACCGCGTGCAATCTTAAAAGAAACACCGCGCAAAGCATGGACTTCGATCTCGCCCATCTTATACGTTTTCTTTAGATCGCGCGCTTCGATCACCCAATCCATATCATCCTCCAAACGGACCGCCGCCAAAGGTTGGCGGATTCAAGATGATCAAATCGCCTTCGTTGATATCACCGCCCGCCAAAACACTCATCGTGTCGGAGGAAGCGCCAAGGGTGATCTCCACTGGAATGGGAATATTATTTTGAAGCAGATAAACAACGCGATTCCCATCCACGAGGCGGACAGCACGATTAGGAACCAACACCACATCCTTGACTTCCTGCACCACAATGTTGACCGCAGCAGTCATACCGGGTTTGACCAATTCATCCGCATCGGTCAACTCAACGGTAACGGTAAAACTGACCACACCTTGCACCGTCTCACCAGCCTGACCAACTTGCACAACCTTGCCGTTGTACTCCTGATTGAGGATCGCATCAAAGGAAAGGGTCGCATCCTGCCCGACAAACACACTATTGATGTCCACTTCAGAGACTTGCACATCCACCAACAAGCTGGAGAGATCATCGATACGGAAGCCAACCACGCCAGAAGAAACCTGGTCGCCGACTTCCGGACTCGCCTGTGTGATCGTCCCATCAAAAGGTGCAGTGAGATGAGCCATATTCAAGGTAGCCTGAGCTGCATCCACACGAGCCTTGGCAGCGACAACATCCGCCGAATCTTCGCCCTTTAGCAAACGATCGTACTCACGGCGGGCATCATTGAGGCGTGACTCCGCCAATGCGAGGTCTTTATCTGCCTGTTCAATCGTTTCCTGGCTGGCGTATCCTTTATATTGCTTGGATTTCAACACGCCAAATTCCCACCACGTTTCGGTGATGTCGATCTTGCCGTTCAATTCCATACGCCAGTTATAGGCTTTTTCATATGCCTTTTCCGCCTGATCGACAGCTTTTTGAGCTTCGAGTAAAGCGGTATCCGAACTGAGCAAGTCTTCGAGCGCCTTTTGAGCGCTGATCAAATCCGCCTCAGCAAGGATGATGCTCTGGTTGAGAGAAGATTTACTGAGGCTGGCAAGCACAAAGTCTTGAGCAACGCGGTCGCCGATTTGCGCGTTAACCGCTTCCACGATGCCATTCGTTTGCCAGACGAGGGTGGCAGTCTGCCGGGCACGGACGCTTCCGGTCGCGCCGACAGTGGCTACAAGGTCTCCACGTTCAGCCGGGACCGTTTGAAAGGCAGCAACTGGCTCGCCGCTTGGGCGAAATAATAGAAATGCGAGTATCGCAACGATGACCACGCCGATGATGATCCATGTGCGGCGTGAGAACTTTGAAAAAAACTTTTTCATGCTTGATGTTCCTCCAGTAAATACTGTCAGCCCGCAATGAAGCAATCTTACCCAGTCACCGTTATACGTCTGAGTTTGATGCGTTGATTGTGAAGGCTTGCATTAATTCCCGTTATTCTAATCGATTATGCTTTGGACGCGTTGCTTCGCTGCTTTGTCCTAATCCAAAGCTAAGCCAAACTTGTGACGATTATCCTACCGATTTGTGACATTTACGCCTATGTCTGTCCAATTAGATTGGGTATCATCTTAGCGTTATTTTTAGATGTACATTCAACGAGATCTGGAGGCAAAATGCAGGCTGTGCCAAGTGAGTTTTTAGCAATCGACCGCAAAGAACGCGCCAATCGCCCATTCTTTGACCTCGATCTGCGCCCGCCAGCCACCCGCGTTTGCGATTTTGAAGATGTGGTCATTGAGTTCAGACCTGAACGCGCAATGGTGGAGGCATCACGTTGCATTCACTGTCCAGACCCTGCTCCCTGCATGGTGGCTTGCCCCACCAAGAACGACATCCCCTCTGCCATGTGGCTCATTGAACAAGGTCGCTTCGCTGAAGCGGCTGCCATTTATCATAAGACCAGCTCTCTCCCCGAGGTCTGCGGACGTGTCTGTCCGCATGAGGCTTTGTGTCAGGGTTCTTGTGTGCTGAACAAGCATCAACAACCTGTCTTATGTGGCGAGTTGGAAGCCTTCTGCGTGGATTATGAACGTCGCACACAAGGATACAAGATTCCCGTGGGTGAATCAAAGGGAAAGAAAGTCGCCATCATCGGGGCGGGACCTGCCGGTTTAGGCTGTGCTGATATCCTCGTTCAAAAAGGATACGATGTCACCATCTTCGATTCAAAACCTGAACCTGGTGGTTTGTTGGTCTACGGTATTCCCAATTTCAAACTCTCAAAAGAAGTCTTGGGCGAGAAATGGGAACAATTTGAAAAAGCGGGTGTAAAGTTCATCCCCAACACTTATATTGGAAAAGACAAAACCATCGATGATCTCTTTGCAGAGGGATTTGAGGCGGTATTCGTCGGTGTCGGTTCGGAAGTGGACGCAAAGATGGACGACACGCCCGGAACCGATCTGCCTGGAGTCTATGAAGCGACCGATTTTCTGATTCGCGCCAATGTGCCGCAGGATCAACTTCCATCTCATATGAAGGAACCGCTTAAGATCGGGCGACGCGTGGCAGTCATTGGCGGTGGCGACACGGCTTCCGACTGTCTGCGGACGGCGATCCGCCTTGGTTCAGATGAAGTCACCTGTCTCTATCGCCGTACGGAAAAGGAAATGCCTGGCGGAAAGAAGGATCGCAAGATGGCGCGCGACGAAGGCGCGAAGTATCGCTTCCTGACTCAACCCGTGAAATTCATCGCCGGCGCAGATGGAAAACTTGCCGCTGTGGAATGCATCGAAATGAAACTCGGCGAACCAGATGCCAAAGGTCGCCGCAAACCCGTCCCGGTGGAAGGCTCGAATTTCAGCATTGCTGTCGACACAGCCATTCTCGCACTCGGTTATTGGCCAGACCCGATCATCGGCAAAACCACGCCGGACCTCGAGACCCATGATTGGGGCTTGATCACCGTCAAAGACAAAGCCACCGGCGCGACAACACGCGAAGGCGTCTTCTCTGGCGGAGACTGTGTCACCGGACCGGATCTGGTCGTCACTGCAATGGTCGGCGGACGAAAAGCCGCTCTGGCGATTGATGAATATCTGAAAAACAAAAAGTAGAAATTACCTGTTGAGGGCAGGGCGTTGCGCGGCGAGGCACAAGCGTAGCCCCGCGCGTTTGTTATAATCCCTGCCATGCTATGGTTACGAATCCTTCGCGGACTTGAAATTACAGGTTTACTCATCCTTTTAGCGGCGATCACCGGATACAGCAATCCCTCGCTCACCAATCCCATTGAAAAGGTACGCGCCTACACTCGCAATGTCGAATTCGAT
>JAHDWC010000222.1 GCA_023382575.1 Anaerolineales bacterium | reverse complement strand
ATTGTGCCGTTCCTGCGCCCTGTATCCACGGACCTGAACTTTACCTTTGCGCTTGCAGTGGTTGCCGTGGTCATGATTCAGGTGATGGGCTTCCGTTCACAAGGGCTTGGTTACCTGACGAAGTTTTGGAATACTAAGACTTTCTTCAGTAGACCAATCTTCGGTTTTATCGATTTTGGCGTGGGCTTGCTCGAATTGGTTTCTGAATTTTCGAAGATCCTTTCATTTGCCTTCCGTCTATTCGGTAATATGTTTGCGGGTGCGGTCCTGTTGTTCGTTATCGGTTCGCTTGTACCCGTATTTGCACAATCCATGTTCTATTTGCTCGAATTCTTCGTCGGTCTCATTCAGGCGGTGGTGTTCGGTATGTTGACCATGGTCTTTATGTCCCAGGCGACCCAGGGACATGGTGAGCACCACGAAGAAGGCGCTCATTAGTTTGTCAATGTTTCGGGTGTCGGATGCGCCCGGGTAATAATTCCTTAAACTTTGAATCTCACGGAGGATTTTTCTAAAATGGAAGCAGAAGCTGCAAAATTGATTGGCGCGGGTTTGGCGATGATCGGAGCGATTGGCGCAGGTGCTGGTATCGGTGTGGTGACCAGCGGTGCGGTTCAGGCGATGTCTCGCAACCCCGAAATGACCGGTACCATCCAGACCAACATGATCCTTGGCATCGCGTTCGCCGAAGCCGTTGCTATTTATTGTCTGGTGGTTTCACTCCTTATCTTATTCGTGTTCTAGTCGGAGGCTCCCTTGGAAGCATTAGGTATTAACCTCCCGTTTTTCCTCGTTCAGGTCGTCAACCTGATCATCGTGTACACGGTGGTCGCCAAGTGGGTTGTTGGACCGATCTCCGGGCTGCTTGCAAAGCGCCGCGAAACCATCGCCAAGGGCTTGGAAGACGCCCGTGTTGCGGCGGAAGCTCGCGCCAACGCTGAAAAAGAAGCCGCCAAGATCATTGCAGACGCTCAGGCGGAAGCCAGCAAGGTTGTCCGCGAAGCCACCGAACGCGCAGAAGTCGCAGCCAAGGACGTCCGTTCTGCCGCTGAAGGTGAAGCTGCCAAGGCGCGCGAAGCGGCCATGGCAGAAGCCGAGCTCGAACGTGGTCGCATCCTCGGCGATCTGCGCGGACAAGTTGCCGCGCTTGCCATCTCCGCCGCGAACAAGCTCGTAGGTGATGCGCTCGACGAGAAGAAGCAGCGCGCTTTGCTCGATGAATTCTTCTCCGGCGTGAAGTCTGGCAAGGTGGTTGTGGTTGGTGAAGAACTCAAGGGCGATACCGCCGTGGTCACCAGCGCGCTCCCGCTTTCGAACGATGAACAGGCTGCTGTGAAGAAGAGCGTCGTTGCGAAGGATTACTCCTTCAAGGTCGATCCTGCCATCCTCGGCGGATTGGTCATCAAAGTGGACGAAAAAGTGCTCGACGCCTCCGTCGCCGGCAAACTCGAAGGTCTGCGCTCCGCGCTCAAGTAAGACCAAAACAACATCGAAAAGGCTTTGGTAAAATTGCCAAAGCCTTTTTTGTTTGTATCAATGGAGATGAACAACCCACCATGTTCCTAAAAGACCTGTTTGTTGACTTTCCCTTTCCCCATCCATCAAACCTTCCTGACGTTGAGATCAACGGCATTGTCATTGATAACCGCGCCGTAAAACCGGGTAATCTCTTCGTGGCCATGCGCGGACGCGATGCCGATGGACACAACTACATTCAGAAAGCAATTGATAATGGCGCCGCCGCAATTGTGGGGGATAGGGAGTTGAGTGGCTTTACCGTCCCGTATATTCAACTTGAGAATGCGCGTCACTCCCTGACCTGGTTGGCAGCGGCGTTTCATGGATTTCCCGCTCGCAAGTTGACCGTCATCGGTGTGACCGGCACAGATGGTAAAACCACCACTAGCAACCTCATTCATAAGATTCTCATTGCCGCAGGACTCAAAGCGGGCATGATCTCCACGGTCAACGCTGTCATTGGCGATGAAGTTTTGGACACAGGATTCCATGTCACCACCCCGGATGCGCACGATGTCCAGCGCTACCTCGCTAAAATGGTCGATGCGCATCTGACTCACGTTGTGCTGGAGACAACATCCCACGGCTGGTCTCAGCATCGAGTGGATGCCTGTGAGTTCGATATTGCTGTGGTGACCAACATCACGCATGAGCATATGGACGAACATGGCGGCTATGAAAACTACCGCGCCGCCAAAGCGAGGTTATTTGAAAGCCTCGCATGGACGCGTGCCAAACCGCAGGGGAATCCGCGTTTGGCAGTTTTGAATTTCGACGATAAAAAATCATTCGACTTTCTGAACGAATTTGTCAAAACGAAGAAGGTCAATTATGGGTTGGGTGAAGGCGCAGATGTGCGCGGTACAGACATCACCTATAACCCGTCAGGGATCGAGTTCATGGCTGTTTCGAGTGGTTTTCACGTAGCCACTACGAGCAAGCTGGTTGGAGCCTATAATGTCTCGAATTGTCTGGCTGCATTGACGGCAACCATCTATGGCTTGGGTATTGACCCACAGGTGGCGGCACAGGGCATTGCCTCGCTGGAGGGCATTCCTGGGCGCATGGAGCGCATCGACCTGGGGCAGAACTTCACCGCCATCGTGGATTTCGCTCACACGCCAAATGCGTTGAAGGTCTCGCTAGAAGCAGGCAGGACGATGACAAACAAACGCGTCATCGCTGTCTTTGGCTCGGCAGGCCTGCGTGACAAGGAAAAACGCCGCATGATGGCGGGGACATCCGCAGAGTTGGCTGATTTGACCGTGCTGACTGCCGAAGACCCGCGCATCGAGTCGTTGGATGGAATTCTCGAAGAAATGGCAGCAGGTATGAGATCCAGAGGGGGACGCGAAGGCGAGACCTTCTGGCGTGTGCCAGATCGCGGCGAAGCCATCAAATTTGCACTGCGCCTGGCGCAGGAAGGCGATATCGTCCTTTCGTGTGGGAAGGGACACGAACAGTCCATGTGCTTTGGGAAGACCGAATATTTGTGGGATGACCGTACTGCCATGCGCGCCGCGCTGGCGGACTTTTTAGGGGTGGACGGTCCGCCGATGCCCTACCTGCCATCGCAGGACAAAGCTGAAGAGGAGTGGTTGCAGGGATGAGCAATTGGGTATCACGAGTGACGTTGCAGGGCAATTACGTGCGGCTGGAGCCATTGAGCGAGGAGCACATCCCCGGTTTGGCGCAAATCGGTATCGGTCAGGATTTCTGGCATTTCATGCTGTACGGCAACATGAAAACCGAAGACGATATGCGCGGCTGGGTCCTTGGTATTTTGGAACGCGAAAAGAAAGGCGGCGACCTTCCTTTCGCCGTTATTCATCTTGCCTCGGGCAAGGTGGCCGGCGCGACTCGTTACCTGAATATCGCCCCCAAAGACCGCGGACTCGAAGTTGGCGGCACTTGGTATGGGACTGAATTTCAACGCACAGCAGTCAATACGGAATGTAAGTACCTGCTCTTGGGGCATGCCTTTGAAACGTTGAAAGCCATCCGTGTGCAGATCAAAACGGATTCACGCAACGAACGCTCCCAGCGTGCGATTGAACGCATCGGCGCTAAACGGGAGGGAGTGCTACGAAATCACATGAGCCTACCCGATGGCTATATCCGCCACTCGGTGTTTTACAGCATCATTGACTCAGAGTGGGCTGAGGTGAAGAAAAACCTCGAAGTGATGTTGGCAAAATATTGATAACAAAAAGCGGACTCAAAGGAGTCCGCTTTTGATTTAATCGCGGGATATTCTGCTGTTTTTGTACACATCCCACAGCAGGATCGACCCGGCACAGGCAACATTCAACGAGTTGACTGCGCCAGAGATCGGGATGCTGACGACGAAATCACAGATATTCTTCAACGCCACGCTGATGCCTTTCGCCTCATTGCCGAGCACAAGCGCAAGCGGAGTTTCAAGTTTTCGGTCAGTGATGGAGACACTTCCCGTCGAATCCGTCCCAACGACCTGAAGCCCATTTTGCTGTTTTTGTTGCGCAATCCACTCTTCCAATTCCTGCATCGATTGGATATGGACGATCTTGGAATGAAAGATGCTGCCCAGACTCGACCGAATAACCTTTGGGTCGTAATAATCGATGGTGTGCCCGATGACGAAGATCGCATCCACGTTGAACGAGTTTGCCGAGCGCAAGATCGAGCCAAAGTTGCCATGGTCGCTGGGCCGGTCAAAGATCAGCACGAACGGTTTTTCCGGCAGGGATAGCTCCGCCAACGTCAATGGCTGGATTTTGACAGTAACCAGCATCTCGGAGGGTTCTTCACGGTCGCACAGTTCCTTGTACAAATCAAAGCGCATCTCGATCAATTTCGAGTTGACGTTTCCAACCAGTTGCTTGCCCCAATTTGACAGTTTCCCCTCGTCATGCACGATGATCCGGGTGATCTCCAGCCCGGCGCTGACGACTTGCTTGATTGATTCGATCCCCTCGACGAAGACTTCATTCGACTTGGAGCGTTTTACCCGATTGGTCTTGAGAGCTTGAATGACTTGAAACTCGGAATTTTTGGTGCTGATGAGCAATTTCTTCATGTGGGTCCGTTTCCTGAACGGTGGGATTATATTCGAAACTACTTTCGTTGCAGCAAGTCCCATTTATTGCCATACAGGTCCTTGAAGACAGCCACGATGCCATAGACTTCTTCTCTGGGTTCTTCCAGAAATTCCACGCCGCGTTCTTGCATGATGTTGAAATCGCGCCAGAAATCATCGGTGTGGAGGAAGAGAAAGACGCGTCCGCCGGTTTGATTGCCAATGGCTTGAACTTGTTCGGGCGAGTCCGCTTTGGCGAGCAAGAGGGCGCTTCCACCTCCACGCGGACAGACCAATACCCAGCGTTTGGTTTCATTTAATTTTGTATCTTCGATTAAATCAAAACCCAGCTTGTCGGTGAAGAATGCAATTGCCTCATTGTAACCACGGACGAGATAAGCAATGTGGGCGGTGGTTTGTTTCATCAGGAAGAAGATGCCTTTCGAGACAGAATCAACTTTCGGCGGAGAGGGAGGCGCGCTGTCTGCGTAGGGAAATTTGATTGAGGAAGAAAAGTCCGAAGGTGCTGGTCAGTCCGATAAGCAGACCTCCAATCCAAATGGCGCGCGGAGAAATGTTATCGTTGAGGAAACCGCCGATGAGCGGAGCGACCGTGCGCGACAAGCCCCAGCCAAACCAATACAGGCTCATGTAACGTCCGCGCAGATCGGCTGGCGAAATGTCTGCCACATATTTGCTGGCGGTTGGCACGATGGTCAATTCGCCAAAGGTCAGAATGACCATGCTCAGCCAGAAACCCCAGAAGCCAGTCATCAGTGCCACGCTGCCCGTGCCGATGGCGTAGATCAACATGCCCACGCCAACGACAGGCAGCGTGCTATGTTTGCGCGTCACGTTCGTAACGGCGTATTGAATAAACACACACATGAACGCGTTCGTGGTGGGGATCCAGCCGTAAAGCGCTTCAGGGATGCCAAAATTTGTCTTTGCGTATACGGGCATGAGAATCCATAAGATGGATGGGGCAGTTAATCCAATCGCGATGAGCGCGACGAAAGCCATATAACGCTTGTCTTTGAAGATGCGCAGATAGCCGTCGGACTGCGCCGCATCAGACTCCGCTGGAGTCTGCCCGGCTAAAGCGGAAGTTGATTTTTCGCTGATAGTTTTATCGAGCGTCTCGCGCGCGAAGAAGAACCAGATGACACTGTAGGTGATGAATCCGATTGCGGCACCGTAGAACGCGAGATTGTACGACGTGGAAGCGAGGAATCCGCCAATGGCTGGACCGATGCCAAAGGCGGCGTTGTTGGCGATGCGGTTGATAGCGTAGGCGTCGGTGCGCTGTTCGGGGGGAATCATATCTGCCAGCATGGCATCTGCTCCCACCTGATACATCGGGTTGGACAAGCCCACCAATCCCATCAAAAGGGCGAATTGCAAAAAGGTCTCAGCTTGGACGAGGAAGAAATATGCCACGCCGATCATCGCCAGGCTGACCACCATCACGGCTTTCCGTCCAATACGGTCTGCGAGTGTGCCGGCGAGGAAGGAGGCAAACAAGCCCACACCAGCGTTGATGGAGATGAGCGAAGCGACGGCGCTGAGCGGGAGTCCCAGCTTGCCGCCGGCGTAGATGAGCATGAACGGCCAGACCATGCTACCTCCTGCCGTGCTGATGACAATGCCGAGGATCATCAGCCAGTATTGACGGGGGTATCGGTTGTAAAGGGTTTTGAAATTCGTC
>JAHDWC010000221.1 GCA_023382575.1 Anaerolineales bacterium | reverse complement strand
CATAATCCGCCGGCGTCGCGGATGTGTATATAGTCGAACCCATCACCTGCTCAAATTCATCGAACTTGAGCGGGCGGTTATCCAACGCCGACGGCAGACGGAAACCATACTCGACCAACGTTTCCTTGCGGGCGCGGTCTCCGTTATACATGCCGCGGATCTGCGGAACGGTCATGTGACTCTCATCCAACACCAACAAATAATCGCTCGGCAGAAAGTCGATCATCGTCCACGGATGTGAACCGGGAGGACGCCCATCCAGATGGCGGGAATAGTTCTCGATGCCGGAGCAGTAGCCCACCTCTTTGAGCATTTCCAAGTCATAGCGCGTGCGTTGTTCGATGCGTTGCGCTTCGAGGAACTTGCCTTCGCTTTTATATAAAGCCAGTCGCTCCTCCAACTCCGCTTCGATATTTTTGATCGACTCCTTCAAGCGTTCCTGATCGGTAAGGAACTGCTTGGCAGGATAAATGGACACTTCCTTCGGCTCGTCAAAAATTTCTCCCGTCAGCGGGCTGAACTGCATAATACGCTCGACTTCGTCGCCAAAGAAGGTGATCTTGTAGCCTTTTTTATCTTCGTACGCTGGGATGATCTCCAATGTGTCGCCACGCACACGGAAGGTGCCCGGTTTCAATTCCATATCATTGCGCTGATACTGGCTCTCGATTAACTGACGCAACAAGGCATTGCGGCGATAGATCTCCCCTACTTGCAGAGTCACTGTCCCTTTGCCGAATTCCTCTGGTGAGCCCAAGCCATAAATGCAAGAGACCGAGGCGACGATGATGACATCGCGGCGCGAGATGAGCGCCGTCGTCGCCGCTAAACGCAGACGTTCAATCTCTTCATTGATCTGGGTTTCTTTTTCGATAAAAAGATCATGCCGGGGAACATAAGCTTCTGGCTGGTAGTAATCGTAGTACGAGACGAAATACGAAACTGCATTTTCAGGGAAGAATTCCTTGAATTCGGCGTATAACTGCGCGGCAAGCGTCTTGTTGTGTGCCATAATGAGCGCCGGTTTTTGCAATTGCTGAATGACCGACGCGATGGTGAAGGTCTTGCCTGTGCCAGTGGCGCCGAGCAATACCTGATGTTTAAGACCACGATTCACACCGTCCACAAGTCCGCGGATGGCTTCGGGCTGGTCGCCCATCGGTTGAAAGGGAGCTCTGAGTTTGAATTCCATATTTTTGTCTTCTCGATAATAAGGGGAACGCGTGTTCTATTTTACACCAAAGGCGTGTGAAAGACCAGTAAGCAGAATCAGGCAACGGGTCAGATGGATGCGGAGATTTCGTCGAGGGTATAATCACGACAATGAACCGGGTCAAAACCTTCTTCCAAAACCTCGCATTTTCCGAGTCCAGCGCACCAATTGCCTTCCTCGTTTTGAGCATCCTCAGTTTTGGACTGCTCATCCCCAACCTTGGCTTTTACATGGATGACTGGCCGTACGTGTTTTATGCGAAGTTGATGGGGATTGACAGCCTGCGCGAAATGTTGACCTACGACAGCCGGCCTAATGCAGCTTGGTTATATATGCTGGCGTTTCGACTGCTGGGTTTCAGCCCGATTGCCTGGCATGTCGCTTCGCTGCTGATGCGCTTCGCCACGGTGGTGACCTTTTGGCTGTTCCTCCGGCTGATGTGGCGCGAGCAAAAACGGGAAGTGATCGCCGTCTCATTGCTATTTGCTATCTTCCCCTTTTTTATGCTGCAGCCGTTCGCCGTCGGTTCCACTCATCACTGGTTTGGTTTTTTTGCCTTCAATTCGTCGTTGATTTTGATGGTGTTGTCAACTCAGGAGCAGATTCCCAGAAAGTGGCTATACGAAGGGTGCGCTCTGCTCCTCGAAACCGCTCATCTTTTTACCAGCGAGTATTTCTCCGGGTTGGAATTAATCCGCCTTGCCATTTTATGGATTGTGATCTCCCGCAGTAAAGAAAATCTATCTAAAAAATTATCGCGCCTCTTTCTTAACTGGCTACCCTACCTGCTCATCCTCGGCGTTTTCTTTTATTGGCGCATCGTCATCTACCAAAACCCGGAAGGCGTGACGCGCAATGAGCCGGTAATCCTAAATCAACTGTTGAGTGAGCCATTCAAAGCCATCATTTTTCTCGCCACTGCCTTCGTCACCGACACCATTTCCGTATTAACCATCGGCTGGAGCAAAGCAACCGATGCGAGCCTGCTCAATCTATCTTCGCCATTCGTATTGTTAAAAATTTTTGTCTGCGCACTCACGCTGGCACTCGCGCATTTTTATCTTCGCAACCTACTCCCCCATCCCAAAGAAACTGACCAGACTGATTGGAGACGAAGCTCCATCACATTGGCAATCTTTGCTTTGATGACAGGCGGACTTCCGATCTGGTTTATTGGACGCTCCATCGTTGAAAGCAAGAATCTGCTCTCTGCCTCGCGCTTCGGGATTCCGGCGATGTTTGGTGCAGCGTTGCTGACCTTTCTCCTCGCCGATAATTTCATCACTGACAAGCACAAAAAGAATCTCTTCCTCGCGTTTTTGCTGGCGCTGGCGGTCAACTTCCACTTAGATAACACGAAAGAATTCCAATACTCATGGGAAAAACAGGAGCGCTTCGCCCAACAACTGATCTGGCGCGCACCTGCCATTGAGCCGGGAACCGCCATCCTCACCGACCAGGAGATCATGGGAGTGATGGGCGAATACGCCGTCTCATTTTCCATCAACACCACCTATCAAGCCAAGGGCTTTGGAAATACACCGCCCTATTGGTATTTTCCTTTCTATTACACCAATCCCGATGTTGACGCTCTTCTGGCAGGCGCACCGCTTGACTATTACAAACTGAGCATGCAATTCAATGGAAACAGCAACCAGATGCTATTGCTTGATTTCAACCCAGAGATGCAACGCTGTCTGTGGGTCCTACAACCGCAGGATAACAACCTGCGCCTCGTCAGTGACGATGTACGCAAACTGGCAACAGGCTCAGATATCAATCTCATCCAACAGGTGGAAGGTGATGCGCCCAATCCGCCTGAGGATATCTACGGCAAAACAAATACCCAAACCTGGTGTTATTACTTCCAAAAAGCGGACCTTGCCCGACAGTTCGGTGAATGGGATGAGATCGTCCGCTTATGGGAGGAGGCACAAGCCGTTGGCGAGCGCCCCGATAATGGCTTTGAATACATCCCGTTCATCGAAGGCTTCGGTCACACCGGCGATTGGGAGCAAGTCAAAGAAATGACCAAGTTTGCCAAGCGCGTGACTGCCGGGTTGGAACCCAGCCTGTGCAGCGCGATGGATCGTCTCGCTGAAAATGCTCCGGCTTCAACGGAAAGGGATGAAACCATTCCAAACTTAAAAGAAGATCTGGATTGCAACTCCTATCAATAACCGCCTATGTCAACGAGACCGCTCACTCTTGAACAACAAAACTGGCTTCGGGTCAATGCCTACCTTCCGGTTATGATGATTCTGATGCTGATAGGCGTCCTCGGTGGGATTTTCCTCTGCCTATTCATCAATTTCGCAGAAAGCACGTTTGTTCGCATCTTTGCGGGACTCGCCGGGTTGATCGTGGTACTGGTGCTTATTGCCACGGGAATCCATTCCTACAACAATTTCATGGACATGCGCGATGGGGTAACTCAAGTCCGCGTGGGACGATTAATCGGGAAATGCGAAACAGGACGCGCACCCAAGACCTTTTACGCCGAATTTGAGAACGCAGGCTCGATCATCATCATGGGTGATGTGTACGAAAAACTGGAGCGGGGACAAACTTATAAAGTCACCTTCAGCCCGCGAACGCGACGCGGTTGGGATGTGGAACCGCAATCTTAAAATAACTTCGCCCCGACTTAACCCGTCGGGGCGAAAATTTTTCAGGAAACAGCATCAAGCCTCGGTCACTATCGAAGCGGAGCTGACGGGAAGGTTCCGGGTGGCGCGTAGAAGTCGCCGGGATTGATTCCTTGCGTCACTTCTCCACTTTTTACTTCCACAGGGATGAGGCTGTGATCGGTGCAGGTGGCGAGCAACCCGCATGGCACTGCCTGAGAATATGCGCCGGGGTAGGATGAATCGCCTCCCGGATACGCAACCACAAAATAAGTGCCAGGCGGCAGGTTGTCGATCTGATAGGCGGAGGAATTCTCGTTGGTGAGGATGTAGTAATAACTTTCACTGTTCGCCTCGAAAGCTACCACCATCATGGCTGGGATGAAACTCGACGGATAACTCAGCTGACCGGCAATGCCTCCATTTTCCGCAGTTTCGTCACCCACTTCCAAATTGGGAATGCTCGGGTCGTTCGGCATGGACGGCCATTGCGTCGGGTCGCCATACCAATCGCCGGGGTCGATATTCGGTGTGACCACACCCGCCTGCACTTCCACTTCGATCAAAGATAAATCATTGCAACCCTGATGTAATCCACAAACATAAAATTGGTCATAAGCGCCTACCATCTTCCCATCGGGAAGCGCATACGCAAAGACGGTATAGCTGCCAACGGGCAGGTCATCAATTTGATAGGTGGTCTGATCCTGCACCGTCTGCACCCAATAATATTGCCCAGTCTCTGAATTGAACGCAACCACAAGCAAGGGTGGGATTCCTTCCGAAGGAAAAGATAAATTCCCTGAGATACTCCCCGTCGTCACAGCAGGAGGCGCGGTCGGCGCTTGCGCCGTCAACGCTGTGAACGTCGCCTGAACGATCTCATCCAACTGCTGTGCATTGGGCGTAGTAGCAACTGGCGCACACGCAGTCAGGGATAATGCCAGTACCACTATCATCAACATAATTTTTTTCATGGGTTTCACCTCTAAATGAATTGGTTGTGATTAAGCCGCGGATGGGGTCTGTGCGCCATCCCCCAAGCGGGCTAACACATCCAATAACTTTGCCGTCCAGACTTCGTCCTTTGCAAGCGTGATCCAATATTGAGCCTTCCCGCCGCGCACACCATTGGGAAGATCGGGCAATCGCTTCGCTTCGGACCCGTCAGCGGGTGCGGGATATTTGAGCAAAACCTGCCCCGACTCCCAACTGACCGAAGTCAAGCCGATCTTTTCCGCACGCAGCTTCACACGAATCTGATAGAACAGATTCTGTACCATCTCTGGCAGTTGACCGAAGCGATCACGAAACTCGGAGCCGAGCGCATCCAGTTCGGTCTCATCGCGCAAGTCTGCGATGCGGCGATACAAACGCAGACGCAAATCTTGATCGGAAATGTAACCTGCTGGAATACCAACTGCCAATGGCAAATCCACGTTGACCGGGATGGATAGCGGCAGGTTAAACGTGGAAAAAGCATTATCCATTTTTTCGGTATCGACCTTATACACTTCCGAAGCAATACGACGCAATCGTCTCACCGCGTCAGCAAGCATGCGCGTGTATAAATGAAAACCGACCGATTGAATAAATCCATGTTGACGCGTGCCAAGCAATTCACCTGCGCCGCGAATTTCAAGGTCACGCATGGCAATCGAATAGCCTGCGCCAAGTTGTGTATTTTCCGCGATGACTTCGAGGCGTTGTTGACCTTCCAGCGTGGGTGTGAGCTTCTTATGGCGGAAGAAATAAGCGTACGCACGCATCGCGCCACGCCCGACACGTCCACGCAGTTGATAAAGCTGAGCCAACCCGAATGTGTCAGCACGATCCACAATGAGCGTGTTGGCATTGGGAATGTCCAGCCCGGATTCGATGATGGTGGTGGATAACAACACATCCACTTCTGCATTGCTGAAGCGATGCATCACCGCCGAAAGTTGACCTTCCGCCATCTGCCCATGACCAATTTCCACGCGCGCTTCAGGGACGAGTTTTTCAAGATGTGCTTTCATTGCGTCAATGGTTTGCACACGATTGTGGACGAAGAAGATCTGTCCGCCGCGTTCCAACTCGCGCAGAATGGCTTGACGAACCAGACGCGGAGAATACGGTCCCACATGGGTGATGATGGGCAGGCGTTCTTCGGGTGGCGTGTTGAGATTGGAAATATCGCGAACGCCCGTAAGAGCCATATACAGCGTACGCGGAATCGGCGTGGCGGTTAAGGTCAGCACATCCACTTCGGTGCGCAGTTTCTTGAGATGCTCCTTGTGAGTCACGCCGAAGCGCTGTTCTTCGTCAATGACTACCAAGCCCAAATCTTTGAAGACGACATCAGACGAGATGAGGCGATGCGTCCCGATGATGATGTCCACTTCACCTATCGATAATTGATGCAAAATCTCCGTCTGCTCGCGGGGCGTGCGGAAGCGCGAAAGCATTTCCACTTTGACAGGGAATGCCGCAAGACGCTGCGAGAAGGTTTCGAAATG
>JAHDWC010000220.1 GCA_023382575.1 Anaerolineales bacterium | reverse complement strand
CACCATCTCCCTCACAAAAACACTGTTGGATTACTTGAAAAGCAAAGGTGTTCAGTTCGATTCGATCTATTCCATTTTGAACCGGGCGATGGGACTGGAGGGGCTGAGTAAGGCTGACGCTGAAAAACTGCTGGAGGTTAAGATCAACGCCGCTGTACCTTACCTCGGCACAAATTTCGCATTTGCAAACAGCCATCATCAGCCTTTTACGTTAAAATTCCCCAATGACACAGCTTCCCTCATCTTCAGCGAAACTGCGAAGGAGATGGCTGCACTCGCCCGGAAATTGCGCGGCGAATAATCCACGTTTTTCTTACGGAGCGAACCCATGACAATCGAATACGACGAAAAGGGAAAGTATTACACCAACGTAATTCAAAAGGTTGCCATTCCATCCATCATCCAAACCACCACCCATCTCATCCGCGGAATGGTCCATGTGCGGCAGGGAGAACGCCTCAAGGATGAACTGGAAGGCAATGAAGAATATGCGGCTGTCACCAATGCCAGTATTCAAGATACCAATGGGAACGTGCTCTACACCAGCTCCTTCCTTGCTGTCCAAAAACAGCACATTGTCTGGGTCATGCCTGTGGATGAAGAAGAGAAAAAGGATGATGGGGCATGAGCGCTTCAACGCCGGGAATGCCGCAACGATTGACGGGACAGGATCTCGTCCGGCTGAAGAAACATCTAACAGATAACTTGCTGCGCGCGCTTGAAATGGAAGGGATTCCTGCTGCACAGCGTCCCACCTTCGTTCAGCAGAATGTTATCCGCATCTACGAGCAGACACAGCTCAAACTTCCCGAAGACATCCGCAATGAGATCTTCAAGCAGGTTCTCAACGACTTGCTTGGGTTCGGTCCGATCCAACCTTTGTTGGATGACCCCGATGTCTCGGAGATCATGGTCAACGGGCCGAAAAAAGTTTTTATTGAAAAAAAGGGACAACTCACCAAGTCCTCGGTCGTTTTCGATGACGAAGACCATGTCCTGCGCATCATCGACCGCATCATTCTACCCCTTGGGCGGCGCGTGGATTATGACTCTCCCACAGTGGATGCACGTCTGCCAGACGGTTCGCGCGTCAACGCCGTGGTGCGTCCCGTAGCCATTGACGGTCCCTCCATTACCATCCGCAAATTCCGCAAGGATAAATTAAAGGTCGACGACCTGATCAACTTTGGTTCACTCTCCCAGCAAATGGCGGACTTTTTGCTGGCTTGTGTCAAAGCCCGCCTCAACATCGTCATTTCGGGCGGAACCGGCTCCGGCAAGACTACGCTTCTGAACGTCCTTTCGGGATTCATCCCAGAGAATGAACGTATCATCACCATCGAAGATGCGGCGGAATTGCAGTTACAGCAAGATCACGTCATGCGCATGGAGACCAAGTCTGCTAATGTGGATGGTTTGCACGCCGTTACCATTCGAGACCTGGTCAAGAATTCCCTGCGTATGCGCCCTGACCGCATCGTGGTGGGGGAGGTGCGCGGCGGCGAAGCCCTCGACATGCTGCAAGCGATGAACACTGGTCATGACGGCTCACTTACAACTGTCCACTCCAACAGCCCGCGCGATGCAATCTCTCGCATGGAGACGTTGATCCTCATGGCGGGTATGGATCTGCCGCTCAAGGTTGTGCGGACGCAGATCTCTTCGGCGATTGACTTGATCGTGCAACAGACCCGCTTGAAGGATGGACAGCGCAAGGTAACTGCCATTACGGAAGTGGCAGGCATGGAAGGCGATGTAGTGGTGCTGACCGATGTCTTCAAGTTCAATCAAACCGGTGTGACCGAGGATGGAAAGGTTCTGGGCGAGTTAAGACCTACCGGTATTCGTCCTCTCTTCACTCCGCGTCTTGAAGCGGCAGGATTCAAACTCGGCTCTGAAATTTTCATGTCTGGAAAATCCGCGGCTGTTCCATCTCCGCGACGGTGAAACACTCTGCTATAATCAAGCCAATCACTGATAACGAGGAACCATGAACAACGCCCAAATCACCATCCGTGAAAAGAAACTAGGCTTGCTGATCCGAGACGCTCGCATGGCGGAACGGCGCAGTATCAAGGAATGCGCCGACGCGATTGGCGTCAAGCCCGGGATCTTCCGCGCTTATGAGGAGGGCCGTCGCTCGCCATCCCTTCCGGAACTCGAAGCGCTGGTTTACTTCCTGAAATTACCTATCTCCCAATTTTGGGGGACCGAGACGATGTCGGATGCGCCTTCTCCGATGGAAGCCGCTGACATTTCCCGGTTGATCGCGCTGCGTCAGCGTATGATTGGTGCCTTGCTGCGCCAGGAACGTACGAATGCGAATCTGTCCATTCGCCAGATTTCATCATCGACGGGAATCTCACAGTCGAGATTGAAGTCTTATGAACTGGGCGAGCGCCCGGTCACTGTCCCTGAGTTGGAAAGCATCCTGGCTGTGATGGGAAGTCGCATCGAAAATTTCTTCGATCAAAGCGGACCCGTCGGCGAATGGATGAACAGTCAGCGCGCCATGCAAAAATTTCTCGAACTGCCCGAAAGCGTGCAGGATTTTGTCTGCCAGCCGGTCAATCGTCCATATCTCGAACTGGCGATGAAACTCAGCAGCATGTCCAAGGAAAAGCTCCGCTCGGTTGCCGAGGGACTTTTGGACATCACCCTTTAACACTAAAATTTAAATATGACTCTCGAACCTCATCAACTCGATGCAGAAGGTAAACGTGCCTTCGAAAACAGGGACTTTGTTCAAGCCGCCGAATATTTTCGACAGGCGGCTGAGGGATATGCCCTTGGACGTGCCGGTTTGCAAGCCGCTGAATCACAGAACAATTTAAGCGTCGCATTGCTGCAAGCGGGCAAGCCGCAGGAAGCTCTCGACGCCGCTTTCGGCACCGATGAAACCTTCGCGGCAGCCAAAGATACCAAGCGTCAGGCGATGGCTTTGGGGAATCAAGCCGCCGCTTTGGAGGCGCTCCATCGTTATGATGAGGCGCTCACAAAATACGATCAGTCTGCCGAGTTATTCGGTCAGATCGATGAAGGCGATTTGCGCGCCATGGTGATGAAATCTGCCGCT
Source organism: Anaerolineales bacterium (assembly GCA_023382575.1). Taxonomy (GTDB): domain Bacteria; phylum Chloroflexota; class Anaerolineae; order Anaerolineales; family Villigracilaceae; genus Villigracilis. Next base: position 3,281 of record JAHDWC010000220.1, on the reverse strand, counting down.
GCCATCAAACTGAAGACCGGCAAAATTACCGAATCCGCATTCAAGATGATGGGTTCGCTCGATGTCAAAAAGAATCCCGGATTCTTCGAACGCATTCTAAAGTTCTTCATGCGTTTTATCAAATGAGATGATCAACGTTAGTGTACAGGTTCGCCGTGCAGTCGCTGGTGATCACCGTCAGATCGCCAGCCTTATTTTTCATGAATCGAATACACACCGTCATCTCGATTGGCGTTCTGCGCTCGATTGGATCGGCTCGCAAAACTATTGGGTGTTGGATGAAAACGGGGCGGTCACAGCCGCATTTGCTTGCCCGGAAGATCCGCCCGATGTAGCATGGATTCGCCTCTTTACGCATCAGGCGCATCTCGCCGGACCTGAAGCCTGGTCTGCCCTCTGGGAAACCGCTCAGGCTGAAATCTTTCAAACCAATCCGCGTGCGCATGTAGCTGCCATTGTAGTCAAACAATGGTTTCAGAAACTTCTCCTCGCCAGTGGCTTCGAACTAAAACAGGACATCGTCCTGCTGCAACGCGCCAGCGATGAGCCCATGCCCTCGTCGTATCCACTTTCGGCAGGGTTGCACATCCGCTCGATGCAATCCGCTGACCTTCCCGCCGTCACACAACTTGACCTTAGCGCCTTTGGCACATTCTGGCACAATTCACAGGATTCGCTTCAACGCGCATATTCGCAGTCAATTTACTCCACGGTCGTGGAAGATGACTTGGGGACGATGGTGGGGTATCAGATCAGCACGGGGAATCCCTTTGGGGCTCATCTTGCCCGGCTCGCAGTCCAGCCGGAGGCGCAGGGGAGAGGCGTTGGTTCGGCTTTGGTCACCGACCTGATTCGGCGGATGAACGTTGATTCCCCTAAAAGCCTTTCAGTAAATACCCAGGCTGATAACGAAGCTTCGCTGGCGCTTTATCAAAAGATGGGGTTTGTGCGCACGGGGGAGTATTTCCCCGTCCTGGCGTATAAGGGGAAACATGACTGATTTAGGATTTCCCGTTCAAACTTTACGGCGATTTGTTGAAACCCTGTCTGCTGAGATCGGACAGGATACGTTTTCGTCGGTATTGTCAAAAGCGGGTTTGCCGCGAGCGTGGGCGAAACCAGAGCATTTCATGGACATGAACTACCAACAAGCGGCAGAGGAATATGCGCGATTGCAATCTGCATTGCGCACATATTACGGGCGGGGCGCACGCGGAATCCTTTTGCGCATTGGTACAAAATTGTGGAATGTCTTGTTGAATGATTCATCGTTTGGGTTGAAAACTCAGGCCTCGCTCATTCGCGGACTCCCCAAATCGCTGAGACGAAAACAAGCGTTGGAATTGCTGGCTCGCATCCTGGGTTCGAAGCGGGGGGATGTCACGGTTCACACTCTGGATCTCGATCTTTTGCTGGTTGACCAGAGTTCTCCCACTACGTTGAATCAATCCGACGATGCGCCGATCTGTTTTGTGACGCTCGGCTTGATTCGCGAGTGTCTGTTTTGGGCGGTCGGCGAGGAGCATGATATCGAAGAACGTGCCTGTCACGCAGCAGGCGCACGGCAATGCGAATTTAAAATCACCATCGGAGGGCGTGCATGAAACACTACGAAATGAGTTGGAAATCGCGCGACGGTTTGGATATTTTTGCGCAAGCCTGGGAGCCGGATATCGTCCAGCCCAAGGCGGTTGTTTGTCATGTGCATGGATTGGGCGAACATAGTGCGCGTTATACCCATGTTGCAGAGGCATTTAGCAAGGAGGGGTTTGTTCTGTTCACCTCAGACCTGCGCGGACATGGTCGCTCCGCCGGTCCGCGTGGACATGTCAGCGCCATTGAAGATTTCATGCAGGACATCGATGTATTGTTCGAACAGGCACGCTCTCGTTACCCAGGGTTACCACTCTTTTTATACGGGCATAGTTTGGGCGGAATCCTTGTCCTTCACTATGGATTGAGCCGCAAACCGGATGTAAAAGGAGTCATTGCCACCAGTTCCGGGCTGCGAACCGCGCTTGAAAAACAACCGCTGAAAGTTTTCCTGGCCAAGGTGCTTGGTTCATTGATCCCCGGTACTACCATCGCCAGCGGACTGGACGCGAATGGAATTTCCCATGACAAGAATGTGGTCAAGGTGTATCAGGAAGATCCATTGGTACATGATAAAGCTTCGCTTGGTTTTGGGAAGGTTATGCTGGGTGTGACGAAGTGGACATTGGAACATGCTAGGGAATTTTCTCGTCCGTTGTTGTTGTTGCACGGCAAGGCAGACCCGATTGCCTTCCCATCTGGAAGCATCGAATTTGCCGCACCTCTCAAAGAAAAATGTACGCTGGTTCTGTGGGAGGACGGTTATCACGAATTACATAACGAACCGAATAAAGCCGAAGTGCTCAAGACCATGACCCTGTGGATGGATGCTCGTTTACAGGAAGGATAGAAGATAAGAGTGTCTTAACCCACTGCTGGACAAATCCCTGCTCACATGGGAGAATTCCCAGCCATACTACCTAAAACTTAGAGGAGATAGCATGAGCAACAAAGAAATGAGCAAGCGCCAATTGCGCCGCGAACAGATACGGCGTAAGGAAACGCGTTCCAGGCTGTTGGGAATTGGTTTGATCTCAGTCGGAGCGCTTTTTCTTGCCTTTTTGTTCATTTACCCGAACGTCAAACCCATCGGAGACATTGTCGCCGCGCCAGAAGTTAACCGTGCGGTCGTAGATTTCAACACGGCGGGTAACCCGGATGCCCCGATTAAGATCGAGGAATATTCCGATTTCCAGTGCCCGTATTGTCGTATCTTCTTCGAGAATACCGAAGAGATGTTGATGGCGAGTTATGTCGCAGACGGAACCGTATATTTCGTCTATCGTTCCTTTGGCACCTTCATCGGTGCTGAGTCGGCGGCGGCAGCGGAAGCTGCCTACTGTGCCGGCGACCAAGGCAAGTTCTGGGAGATGCACGATATCATCTTCGCCAATCAGACGGGTGAAAATGTGGGCGCTTATAGTGACCGTCGCCTCACTGCTTTCGCCGAGGAAATTGATCTGAACATGGATGATTTCAATTCCTGCTTTGATTCCGGCAAGTACGCGGATATGGTCGAACAGGATGGCAAGGATGGTCTGCTCGCTGGCATTCAAGCCACACCTTCGTTTGTCCTCAGCTATGAAGTGAACGGCGAGACGAAGACCCGCGTCATTCAGGGTGCCCAGTCTTACGATGTCTTCCAGCAGGAGATCGAAGCTGCCCTCGCTGAAATGGGACAATAATCA
>JAHDWC010000219.1 GCA_023382575.1 Anaerolineales bacterium | reverse complement strand
CAATGCCAATGAAATAGTTCATGGGTTACTCCAAGCCGAGCAGGTCGGCGATGCGTTGGGCGGCGTTTTCGTCCGCGGGGAATTCGACGTTTGCGTGCAGTTCCCAAGTCTCAGTATGGGTGATGGAGGCGCCGGGTTCCAGTTTGCAGATCGGCGAGAGCGTTTCGAGCTCGAGGAATTTTCCATTGCAGTAGCATTCACTGGAACTGCCGAAGTCATAATATGCAGCGCGAGGATCGAACGCCGCATGCTTGACGAAGAGTGTGCCTTCTATCCAGTAAGCGAGCCAACCCCGTGGGTTTGGAAACCCAACCTTGAAGGCATCATCCATCCCTGAGCGGACGAGGATGAAGCGATTGCCCCAGGTTACATTGGGGTTGGCGATGTCAGTATAAGCCCAGAGGGAGAGGGAGCGATTCGGAAGGACATCATGCGGCTGCTGCGATTGCGGCAGGATGGCGACCCCGCCCGTGCGAAGTTGGGTGATGGCCCAGGGCGCGCACTCGATGCTCCACAGACTGCGATTGGTGAGGGTGTGATGGACGATCACCTGCGGACGATCTTTGACCAGCGAAATGCGAATGGATTTCTCGATGCCGGTCTCGGCTTCTACAGGTTGAGTGACCGAGAGTTCGTTTTCTAACTGGGCGATCTCCACGGGGTGATTGTCAGGCGCGTAGGTACGGGGCATGTTCTCAGGCGCATGCCAGAGACGATGTCCGCCGTGGAAGTAGAAACGTTCGCCATCGGGCCGCTCGGTGATGAAATCGGGGAGTTCGGCGAAGATGTTTTCTCCGCCATTGAAGCGCAGCGAAAGGATGCGCGGTCCCACCGATTGGGTGACCAGCAGGCTGATGGAATGGTTTTCGAGCGAAACGCAGTCGTAGTCAAGGAGTGTGTGCATAGGATAATTGGGAATATGCAAAGTGACAGCCACTTTGCAGGAGTGACTGTCACTGGTTGCGTGGGATTATCGAACGCCGAGCAGAAGTTCGACGGTCAGTTGGTCGAGACGTTCGTATTGCAGTCCGCGTGCGCCAATGGCGGGACGGTCAAAGGCGTGCGCTTTGAGCGATTTGGCTTTTTCGGGGGTGTACTTGCCGAAGTAGCCGCTCATCGAGCCGTCGTCGGCGTTGATCTCTTTCAGCAGGGATTGAATCTCCGAGTCTGCGTTGAAGCGGGCGGCTTTTTCCTTGAGGACGAGATAAGTGCGCATACATCCGCGGGCGAAGTCTTTCACACCTTCGTAATCTTCGGTGCGATAGGCGTGCGCATCAAAGTGGCGCGAGCCATCGTAGCCGACATCTTCGAGGAACTTGACGAGATAGAACGCGGCTTTGATGTCGCGTGCGCCGAAGCGGAAATCCTGATCGTAGCGACCGGGATATTGGTCGTTGAGGTCGATGTGGAAGAGTTTGCCGGCGTCCCAGGCTTGTGCCACGCCGTGCATAAAGTTGATGCCGGCCATATGTTCGTGGGCCACTTCAGGGTTCACGCCGACCATTTCGGGGTAATCGAGTGTTTCGATAAAGGCCAGCATATGCCCGGTAGTGGGATTGAAAATATCAGAGCGCGGCTCGTTGGGCTTGGCTTCGAGCGCGAATTTGAGATCGTATTTTTGGTCGCGGACATATTCGCAGAGGAAGTTCATCGCGTCGCGGTTGCGTTTGATGGCATCGATGGGATTCTTGCTCGAGTCGGTTTCGGTGCCTTCGCGTCCGCCCCAGAAGACATAAATCTTCGCGCCGAATTCCACACCCAGATCAATGGCGTTCATCGTCTTTTGCAAGGCATATGCACGCACCTTGGGGTCATTGCTGGTGAACGCGCCGTCTTTGAAAATGGGATCGCCAAACAGATTGGTGGTCGCCATTGGGACGACGATGCCGGTTTCATCGAGCGCCTTGCGGAATTCCTTTTTGATGGCGTCCGCTTCGGCAGGAGTCGCATCGATCGGGATCAGGTCATTGTCGTGGAAGTTGACGCCATACGCGCCAACTTCTCCGAGCAGACGCACGAGATCGGCGGGACTCTTCGGGTCACGCACGGGACCGCCGAATGGGTCGCGTCCAATATTGCCGACGGTCCATAGACCGAAGGTGAATTTGTGTTCAGGCTTGGGGGTGTAATCAGACATGGGATACTCCTTGGGGTTCGTTCAAGTAAATTTCGATTTCCTGTCGAGCCTCGCGCTTTATATGGCGCGGTTATGATGATGAGATTCCTTTCAGCCTCCTTGAGCGCCCGTTCCATCCCTGTGTAGAACGGGCGCCTAGAAAAGGAGAGAAGAATAGCAAACCAAGTTGCTATCCCTCCCCCTGCCACTCTATGCGATAGGGGAGCAGGAGGAGCACGTCCATTCACCTTTCGCCCTCTCCGTCATAGAGGGCGAAAGGTTGAGAGGAGGAGGAGAAGAATTAATGAACGTCCACCGGACAGACAAACACGCGCTCTTTGATAGGCAGGCTGCTCTTTCCAACAATCTCGAATTCGTCGGTCAGGCGAATATCGCTGCTGGAACTGCCGATCATGACGAAGATGCGCCCAGGTTCGAGGACGAGGTCTCTATCTGCGTTGTAAAACGCCAACTGGTCAACGGGCAGGTGAAAGGTCACGGTTTTCGAGTCGTTTGGTTCAAGCGTCAGGCGCGTGTAGCCTTTCAATTCCTTCATGGGGCGCGGCGTGCTGGCATATTCATCGCGGATGTAAAGCTGGATGGTTTCGCTTCCGCAGACTCCGCCGGTGTTGGTAATTTTAAGCGAGATATCCACGATCGCGCCAGCCGATACCTGCTTCTGTTTGACGGTGAGATTTTCGTAACTGAAAGTTGTGTAGCTCAACCCGTGACCGAAGGAATACAACGGCGTGGCTTTCTCGCTGACATAATCTGTGTACCAATGAGATTTCATGCCCGAAGGTTTGTGATTGTAGACGATGGGAATTTGCCCTACATGGCGCGGGAAGGTGATGGGTAATTTGCCGCCAGGGTTGTGATCACCGAACAGGGTTTCAGCAATAGCTGCGCCGCCTTCTTCGCCGGGAATCCATGCTTCGAGAATGGCGTTGGCTTTTTCGTCGAGGAACGGAATCGCATACGGGCGACCATTGACCAAAACTACGGTCACGGGTTTGCCTGTGGCAAGGATGGCTTTCGCCAGATCCTCTTGTACGCCGGGAAGTTGCAGGCTGGCGCTGTCGCGCGTCTCGCCGGTGGTGCAGGTAGGGACAAGCCCTGAGATATCACCCAAGACTAAAACGACAGCGTCCGCTTGATTGGCGGCGCGAAGCGCATCATCGAAGCCGCTGGTGTCTGTGCTGAGATTGTCACAGCCTTTGGCATGCAGGATCTTGGTGGCAGGGGAGACCGTTTGTTTGATGCCGTTCAACACGCTGATGACTTTGACTTCATGCTCGGCAATGTGTGCGGCGTCGATGTTGATGAAGGCCGAATCGGCGGGCGCTTGGAATGAAACAAGTTCCTTCGTGGCTTCATAGGAGTAGTCACCGAGCAGCGCGCGGACCGAATCCGCATTGGGACCGATAACTGCCAATGTGCCGATATTTTTCACGAGCGGCAGCATGCCATCGTTTTTCAACAACACCATGCTCTGACGTGCGATCTCACGCGCCATGCTGCGTTGTTCTGAAGTTTCAAAAACTTCGAAGACTTTGCCTTCGTCCACGTAGGGATTCTCGAACAATCCCAGCTCAAATTTCTTTTGCAGATGACGACCGACGGCAATGTCCAGGGTTTCGATGTTCAAATCTCCCGCTTCAAGCGCAGACTTGAGCGGATCGCCATAGCAGACGACTGTCGGTAACTCGACGTCAATGCCTGCGGTCAGCGCCAAATGCCCGGCTGTGGCACGATCTGGGGCGGCATTGTGGAAGTTGTGGATCATTTCGATAGCTTCGTAATCTGAAACGACCAAACCGTCGAAGCCGAGTTCGTCGCGCAGTAGGTCAGTGAGGATGCTGCGCGAGACGGCAACGACTTTGCCATCTAACTCAGGATACGAATTCATAACAGTTGCCAAGCCCGCATCGCGGATCGCCGCCTGGAAGGGGGCAAGGAAGATGTCATACAGTTCATGCCAGCCCACATGGACAGGCGCACAGTTCTGTCCGCCTTGTGAAAGGCTGTGACCAATAAAATGTTTGCCGGTCGCCATCACGCCATCGGCGAGGTTTTTGCTTTGCATGCCGCGGATGTACGCCATGCCGAAATGACTGACCAGAGTTGGGTCTTCGCCGAAGGTTTCCTCGGTGCGCCCCCAGCGCGGGTCACGCGCCACATCCAAGACTGGTGCGAGCGCCTGACGCGCACCAATGGCAAGCAATTGCTTGCGAATCATGGCGGTCATTTTTTCGGCAAGTTCAGGCTGGAAGGTGCTGGCAAGCCCGATCATTTGCGGGAAGACTGTCCCACCGAGGATCATCGCACCAGCGCAGCTTTCCTCGTGTAAAACAGCGGGGATGTGAAGCCGCGTCGACTCGACCAGAAATTTCTGGATCTCGTTCCCAGCCTTTGCCGCCGCTTGAGGTTCCAGTGTAGATGCGCCCGCCACACGCGTGATCTGACCAATGCCATGCGTCAATTTGCTTTGTACTTTGGCAGGGTCGAGCTTTCCTTCAGTTTGCAGGTCATACATCCAGTAAGAGCCAACCTGCGCGAGTTTTTCGTCCAGGGTCATTTGCGTAAGCAAATCCCGGACACGTTGTTTAACTGTCATGCGAATCCTCTTTTGTAAGTAGGGATGTTTGTCCCTACGAAGTTAATCTATTTCTGCGCTTTGAGCAGCGATGGCTCTCGAATACCACTTTGCGCTGGATTTGGCCGTACGTTTTTGTGTCTCCAAGTCCACGTGGACGATGCCGAAGCGTTTCGAATACCCGAAACTCCACTCAAAATTATCGAGCAACGACCAGACAAAATATCCCTTCACGGGTACGCCGATGTTGATCGCTTCGTTAACTACCTTCAAATGTTCTTTGATGTAAGAAACCCGGTCGGGGTCATGAAATTCGCCGTTGACGGGTTTGTCATCGGGGAAGGCGGCGCCGTTTTCGGTGATGTAAATGGCGGGGAAGCCATAAGCAAAATGGACACGCCCAAGCAAGTTGTAAAGCCCTCGCGGATACACTTCCCACTCCATCTCAGTCATCACACCTTCGCGGAAAACAGTCTGAGGCTGGTTGTCTTTTTCGTCCGCGCGGACAAGATTGCGGGTGTAATAATTGATTCCCAAAAAGTCTACAGGGACAGCAATCTCTTCCATGTCACCATTCTGAACAAAGGACATCGAATTCTCAAAAGCTTTGACCATATCTTCAGGATAACCACGTCCCGTCAACGGGTCCAGAAAGAAGCGATTGATGTAGCCATCGATATAGTTGGCGGCTTTTCTGTCCGCGAGACTTTGCGAGGCGGGCATTTGCGGAGTCAAATTTAACGTGATGCCAACATTGGCGTCTTTGACATTTTTGCGGATCACGGGCACGCTTCTCCCGTGCGAGAGCAAAAGATGATGCGACGCTGCAACGGCTTCGTTTAGATCCTTATGACCCGGCGCATGATGCCCATCGCGATAGCCGACAAACGCGCTGACCCACGGCTCATTCAATGTGATCCAATTTTTGACGCGGTCACCGAGTGCGCGTGTGGTGATGTCCGCGTATTCGACGAAGGCATCCACCACCATGCGGTCTGCCCAGCCGCCTTTATCTTGCAGAGCTTGCGGCAGATCCCAGTGATAAAGCGTGGCATATGGCTCGATGCCCACTTCAAGCAACCCATCCACAAGCTGACTGTAAAACTCAAGCCCGGCTTCGTTGACCTTGCCTGAACCGCTCGGCAGAATGCGCGGCCAAGCGATCGAAAAACGATACGCCTTGATGCCAAGGTCTTTCATCAATTGGATATCATCGCGCCAGCGATGATAGTGATCGCAGGCAACATCGCCTGTGTCACCGTTCAACACCTTGCCCGGCGTATGACTGAAACGATCCCAAATGCTTTCCCCTTTGCCGTCTTTGTTCCACGCGCCTTCGATTTGATACGACGCGGTTGCTGTGCCCCAAACAAAATCTTTCGGAAATGTATGATTTGCCACGATGTCCTCTACATCCCAAGCCAAGCGGTTACTTGCACGGTCTTTGTTCCCTCGGCAGGGAAAGGAATGATCGAACCCGTAATGGACTTGCCATCCACTTCCAATTGGATCTGATTTCCCGCGCCGCGGCGCTTGACTTTGATCTCGTATCGGACTCCCCGATAGCTGCGAGCCACCTCAAAGCCTTCCCAAGCTGACGGGATGACCGGCGCAACTTGCAAGCCTTCATACGTCGGGCGGATTCCC
>JAHDWC010000218.1 GCA_023382575.1 Anaerolineales bacterium | reverse complement strand
GGCCAGATGGTCAGCTCATAATGAATGTCCTTGCCATTCATCTCGAAGCTTGTCTCGGTACGTGCATAAGAGACCTGGGTATATTGCTTGATGGGAATTGGGAACGAAGCGAAGACTTCCTTTGCCGGCTCACCGATGATGTCCTTGGCCTGTTTGTCGAGCAGATCGAGCATAGATGTGTTGATATCCACGACATGATTCTTTTTGTCAAGGATAACGATCGGGTCAACCAACGCTTCAAAGACATTGTCCCGCCCGATGGGGGAGAGTTTGAAAATGCGGAATCGGAACAAGCCCCATGCCAGAAGCAGATTCCCAATCGTCACCGTAAATGGAGAGGCGTCTCGTTGTGAAGTGATAAAGACATTGGATAAAGAAAGGATCGACCCGAGAATGGGCAGCAAGAGTCCGATGAGAATGATTGCAGACTGAATTCGATATAGACTGTGCGGCTGCATCATTTTATAGACAAGGATCGCTGCCCCCACGAAACTTACAAGATACACATAAACCGTATACGTAATGACGACCGGCGAATAGTCATATACCAGCGACGGAAAGACGCCATTTTGAAGGATGGTCGGATTCACATAGATCAAATTATGAGATCCCTCCATCAGCGTGAGCAATGAAAAACATAACGGAAAGATCAAGGTCAAAATAAAGATGCGTTTGTAATTCTTTATCTTGAACTCAGTGTATTGAATCACAAAAACCGGGAAAGCAATCACCGGCAAGCTGGCGACCACCCATTGAAAACTCTCCCAAAAAAGTTTGCTGTCCAAGTCCAGCGAAACCATTTCCACGATATTGCCGGCGATGTAGAGCGTCTGTCCAAACGCATACCAGAGAAACGACTTCGCGCCCCGCGCCTTTCTCCAAGTCCAAACATAAAACAGCAATCCCAAGGCTATTCCCAATGCTCCGGCATAGGGGATCAGATAGAGGATTTTTTCCTGACTCATAACGGTAACAAACACAGCTTTGGAACAGCGGGAATTCTATTCATGGAAGGGAATTATATCTTGCCTCTTTCCATCGAAAGAAATATATTATGAAAAAGAAAGACGCGAGAAATCGGACTCTCGCGTCTTTCCCGTATGAGACCTGATCCTGTTTACTGACGCTTGATCGCCCTCCAGACCCTCTCGGGCGTGGTTGGGTTGACATCCACATTCACGCCGATGGCATCCAGAATGGCATTCCCAACTGCCGGCGCGACACCATCCATCGGGATTTCCGCCACCGCCTTCACCCCGAAGGGATGGCTTGGCTCGAATGTCTCTACGAAAATGGTCTCCAACTCTGGCATCTCATTGGCGCGGAAGATATGATAGCGATCCAAATCTCGTTCGTAGGCAACGCCTTTATCATCATATCGCATCTCTTCGCAGACGGCATATCCCAAAGCCTGAGTCATACCACCTTCAATCTGCCCCGAGGCCGTCAGCGGATTGACGATGACCCCCGAATCAACAGCCATCACCAACTTATCTACGGTGACCTGACCGGTTTCCGTGTCTACGGTCACTTCGGCGAATTGTGCCGCGAACGGTGGCGGTGAAACGGGCGAAACATAGCTCGCCACACCCATGATCTGTTCTTGATTATTTTTGTGCAAAGTATCTAATGCGATTTCAGCGAGTGAGACAGCTTTACCATCTGGGGCAACTGCTTGCTTGTCCTTCAACTGAATCGAATTAGGATCATCCACTCCCAGTAATGTCGCTGCGCGGATTTTGATTCGCTCAGCGACGATCTGCGCGGCTTTGACTGCTGCCGTACCGGAAATATATGTCGTCGAGGATGCGTATGCGCCCTTATCAAACGGAGTGAAATCTGTGTCAGATGAATAAGTGATCATATCTTCAACGGGTACGCCAAGCACTTCCGCCGCCATTTGCGCGAGGACGGTATCTGAGCCGGTGCCCAAATCGGTTGCACCGACTAAAAGGTTGAACGAACCGTCGTCATTCATCTTGATGGACGCGCCGCCCATGTCGAGGTAGGGGATGGCTGTCCCTTGCATCACCATCGCGACGCCAATCCCTTTGCGTTTGGTGGGGGAGGTGGTTTTCTTCCAATTTTCATTGCCAAATTTATCGTCCCACGCAATCGCAGCGCGACCTTGAGCTACACATTGTTCCAATCCAACCGTGTGGATGATCTCCGGGCGTGGCTCACGTCCTTCGTTCCACGCCGTGGAGAAGGGATGATATTCACCGGGATGAATGGCATTTTTCAAACGGAATTCAATCGGGTCAAAGCCCATCGCCCGTGCGATCTTTTCCAAGTGACGGTCGAGGGGCCAATAGCCTTGTGGCACGCCATATCCACGGAAGGCGCCAGCAGGGGGCGTGTTGGTATAAACCACATCGGCATAGAAGCGGATGTTCGGCGCTTTGCGATATTCACCATCGCCAACATACAACGCCATCGACTTGTGCCCAGTGTTGCCGGTCACGGTCAGCGCATGGCAGCCATACGCACCCGTGTCCGACAGGGCATACATGGAATTGGCTGTGATCGTGCCGCCTTTCTTCACGCCGGTCTTCATGCGCACACGCATGGGGTGACGTGAGCGTGCCGCGATAAATTCCTCTTCGCGGCTGTATTCGTAGATCACGGGTCGCTTCGTAGCAATGGTCAGATGCGCGGGCACATCTTCCATCAATACTTCTTGTTTGCCGCCAAATCCGCCGCCGATGCGCGGCTTGATCACACGAATGCGTTTGACCGGGATGTTCAACACCGGTGCAAGCATGCGCCGCACATGGAACGGCACCTGTGTGGAGGTGCGAATGACCAAGCGATCATCTTCATCCCAATACGTTACACAAACATGCGGCTCGATATGCGCCTGTTGCACCTTTGGGACTTCGTATTCGGCTTCGAAGATTTCGTCCGCTTCGGCGAACCCTTTCTCTACATCCCCAATGTCAATGCGGATGTGCGCCGCGAGATTTTTGTCGGGATTGGAATCAGCAAAGTTTACATATTCTGGCTCGTCGTGGATTTTGATCGCATCCGGTTTCATAGACTCGCGCGAGTCTAAAATGGCGGGCAGAATTTCGTATTCAACGTCAATCAACGAAAGAGCCTTCTCCGCGATTTCGGGAGTCTCCGCCGCGACGAACGCTACACGATCACCGACAAAGCGCACTTTGTTATCCAATGAAAACGAATCCAACGGACCAGGGATCGGATCTGATTGCCCGGCTGTGGAATAAACCACACGTGGCAGGTCTTTCCACGTCAACACCGAAACAACACCTTTCAACGCCAGGGCTTTGCTTGTGTCAATTTTTTTGATGCGTGCATGGGCATGCGGTGAACGCAAGACCTTCGCATACAACATGCCGCGTATGTCCATGTCTGCGGTGAATGCGGGTTTGCCTTGCACGAGCTTGATGGCATCCACTTTCTTTTCGGGCTTACCAACAGTTTGCCAGGTCTGCGTTTCAGGCGTGACTACAACTTTGGGTCGAGTTAAAACTGCGGCGGAGGGTGAGGCGATATCCTCAGAAGGAGAATCCGTTTGCGGTGTACCAAAATCCCAGTGGACCGAAGTCACATCGATTGGTTCATCCCCGCGCATCACTGCCGCCGCCTTCATCACGGCTTGAACCGGTTTGAGGTACCCTGTGCAGCGGCACAATACACCCGCAATCGCTTCGCGAACTTCCGCTTCGTTGGGGTTCGGATTTTTTTCCAACAAACTTTTTGCGGCGAGGATTTGTGCGGGCGTGCAATACCCGCATTGGATCGCGCCGGATTCAACAAACGCTTTTTGCAATGGATGAAGTCCATCGGTCTTTCTCCAGCCGAGGTCTGGGTGCTCGCCCAAGGCTTCGATGGTGGCGACGGCGTGACCTTCCGCCTGCGCAGCTAGCATCGACCCAGCGTTGACCGGTTTGCCGTCCAGCAAAACCGTGTCTGCGCCAGTGAGACCTTGCTCGTCACCAAACTTCACGCCGTGAAAGCCCAGTCCACGTAATGCTGCAAGCAGCGTAGTGGATGCGGGCGCATCGATGATGTGTTCAATTCCGTTGATCTTGAGTGTGATGTTCATGATCTACCTCGATTTTTTCTGACAGTCTGTATAAATTACTGTAGGTCTGAAATGATTACCTGCGATTGGAAAAAACACCTCGTCTGATTCGTATTCGATAAATTCCTCGTGAATACAATTCTCCTTCAAATTAAACTCTGTATCAGGAATACTGAGGATAATGGCGGAGAATTCTCCCTCTTCGATTGACCGATTAAGTTCTGATTTGAGTTTCTCCCATTCCGGTAGTGCTTCCCTGCTAAAGTCGCCTTTTATTTCCAACATGGCAATATTGTGAAACATTGGTTCCTTCCCAGCGTATAGTGCGAGATAGTTTTGCTCCGGAATAAAAACATTCCCGCTTATAGAAGAGATTCGGCTAACAAGCATATCTCCAGCTTGTGTATCTGCTACAGTGGGAATTTGGCTGGTCGGGATGTACGTTAATATGAAAAACTGTGTGAAACATAGTATCCATGGCAGATATGAAAAGTACCTCGCCAGGACAGGCTCTACCTTTATCGCTGAGAGTTTCCTTGTGAGCGTGTCAATTCCAATGCCAAGAAGGATTGCATATGAGGAGATCGCCGGTGTGATTACGTTTAAGTAGCCGCCTCGATTCAGGTATGCCAGCATTGAGACTGCGCTTGCGACAATAGCAATTGCCCAATAATAACGTTTTGTGGGGTCGGTAAAAATATCTTTATAGTCCATTGCAAACCAACCCAGTAATAAAATAATTACAATGACCAGGTAGACAAACAAGCCCTGAATACCTGAAAAGATACGGTCCGGGGAAAGCTCGACCATATGGGTTGAAGGCAGAGCAATTGTATAATAAAAAAACCAATTTCCATATTTAAAAACTAGTAATCCCACACCGATTGCAAGCGACCCGAAAAAAGATAAAAACAATGCTGAGAAAAGACTTCTTTCTGTGAAAAAAATATATGCTAGAGCAAATAATGGAAAAGGCAATGTCGTCTGCTTTGTTAATACTGCAAGGGCAAATAGCAATCCGGAGAGAGAACTTGCCCCTCTTCTATTCTGTTGCAGAGAATAGAATGCAGTAAAGACAAAAAAAACGGAGAGCATGTCTGTTCTTGCAATGTCGTACCAGCCCCCAGTAATGCCAAAGCCAGCTGCAAAAAGCCCGGCTCCAAGAATTCCAGATAGATTTGAAGATGTTTTCTCTCGGATGGTGAGAAATATGATTAAACCAATTCCAATGGAAGAGAAGAAAGAGACTAATCTCAGCGGTGTAAACGAAAGACCGGTTACCGTCGATAAGAGAGCTGCGGCATAAAAGTATATTGGCGTGTAAATAAGAGGCACATTCTCAACAGTTGGAGGTCCATACAGCGGTAATCCTTTGATAATTCTATCTACTTGAATTAGAGAGGCACCTTCCAGCCACTCTAATTCATAACGATAGGAAAGGCGGGATACGCAGACAAAAATGAACAAGGCTATGTGCATAAGCCCGGCTAAAAGTGCGAGCATTTTGACTAGATTGAGGGGCGAGAATGTAGCTGTTTTCATAATTGAATAAGCTTGTTCAACTGCGCTTCGAACTTTAATTCATAACGAATCTACGCCACTTTCGTTACTTTCAATCCCGCTTTTGAATTTTCCAATGCGGACTGTGACCCGAGCACCACCACGGCTTCGGATTGCGCAACTTTCTCCAGGGCTTCGCCGAATGCGATGAAATCTTCGCCGTTGGTGGAGAGCACTTGATCGCGATATTTCTGGCGGATTTCATCGGTGCGCCCGGTGATGTATCTCATCATTGAGGTGTAGCCTTTCGCGTCAGGCAGTTGATACGAGTCTAAGTCACCGATGGCGGAGATGATGGACTTTTTCAGTTCGTTGTCGTTCAGGCGTGAGGCGTCGAGGTTTTTCAAGAACGCGGCGGCGCTGTCGTAACTGGCGATGGTGTTATCCACGTTCGGGTCGCGGTAGGAAAGGTAGGTGAACACACCAGTCGCGTCATCGAATTGGGCGAAGGCGCCGTACGCACCACCTTGCACGCGAATCTTTTCCCACAAATGAGTCATGCCGAGATAACCAACAATAACAGAAGAAGACCCATCTAATTCATAGCCGTGGTCGTACAAGTTCGCGCCCTTCGCCACGTAGTTGACCTGTGCGGGAATTGCCAAGCCTTCTTTCTGAGTGGCAGGCGCAAAGTTGAAGGGTGAAAGTTGCACATCCTTCACCGGCATGGCGAAGATGAAGTTCTCCAAATGCGGTTGGAAGGTTTTCCAGTTGTGAGCATCGAGCGTCACGTTGCAAAGCAGGGTCTTGCTGTTG
>JAHDWC010000217.1 GCA_023382575.1 Anaerolineales bacterium | reverse complement strand
CTTCAAAGGAGGAAGAATGGCTGAACATTCAGGAATCGAGTGGACAGAATCCACTTGGAATCCTTTGACAGGCTGTACCAAGATCAGTCCAGGTTGCAAGCATTGTTACGCCGAACGCATGGCAAAACGTTTGCAGGCGATGGGTCAACCCAATTACCGCAACGGCTTCAAACTCACCCTGCACGAAAATGCCATCGAAAAACCGCTCGAATGGAAAAAGCCGCAGGTCATCTTTGTCAACTCGATGAGCGACCTGTTCCACAAAGATGTCCCTGTTGAATTTGTGCTGGAAGTCTTCGATGTGATGCGCCGTGCTCATTGGCACACCTTCCAAGTCCTCACCAAACGCGCCGAACGGTTGGAAGAACTCAGTTCCAAGATCGATTGGGCTGACAATGTGTGGATGGGCGTCAGCGTGGAAAATCAAGATTACACCTACCGCATCGACCATTTGCGCCGAACAGGTGCGAAAACAAAATTCCTATCGCTGGAACCCTTGCTCGGTCCGCTGCACAAGCTCAACCTGAAAGGGATTCACTGGGCGATCGTAGGCGGCGAATCGGGACCAGGCGCACGTCCGCTCGACCCGGCGTGGGTGGTGGACATTCGGAATCAGTGCGTAAGGGCAAAAGTCCCATTTTTCTTCAAACAATGGGGCGGCGTGCAGAAGAAGAGAGCCGGAAGAATTCTTGAAGGCAGAACGTGGGATGAGATGCCAAAAGGATTTAGTTTGGCGAGTGTATAGCAAACAGCCAGTCCGCTAGTGGGCTGGCTGTTTTAGTTCAAAACTTGTCTGACAAACCGTGAAACATCCCTGTTTAATCCCATAGTCATCCTCTATCCATCCTCTATCCCAATGTTTCACGCCGCCTCTTCAACGCCCGAAGCAACCGTTTGTATCCACCCGGCTGGAACAAGTCCACGCGGTGGAGGTGGGAGAGGGTTTCGGGCATGTCGCACGCTTCCAAGCGGACCGGGATGATGGAGACTACATCCTCGGGGAGGGATCTGGCCTTTTCGAGCGCGATACGCACTTCTTCGTGGCGGTAGCCTTCTCGCTTGGTAAACTCTCTTGAGAGACAGACCAGCACCACGTCACAGGTTAGAAGCGCGCGGCGGATCTCATTCCGCCAATCCTGCCCGGGCTGGAGTTTCTCTACATCCATCCAGGCGTTCACGCCATCCTTCACCAAACGCAGATATAACTTACGGACATCTTTTCTATCCACGTGCGAGTGGATGAGAAATGCCGTGACCGAGCCGGGGAATTTTGCCATTCGTGATCCTCAAAACGCTAAACACAGACAACATTCCCAAATTAGTACAGTCCATATTAAATAACAATCCCCCGCCGGGGGATTTGACGGGGGAAAAGAAGGTTAACCGTTTGGGGAGCTACATCCAGCCGCTGAAATCCCAACCTGCCAAGATATGGCGTAATTCCCTTTTACTGCTTAAACCGAATTTGATCAGGATATTGCGTACATGGGTTTTGATGGTTTCGGGTGAAAGTATCAACCGTTCAGCAATTTGACGATTCGTCAGTCCAAGACAAACATACGCGGTCACATCCTGCTCGCGCCGAGAGAGCGCTTCCCACTGAAGCCAGACTTCTTCTTTCGAACGGTATTGGGTGAGACCGGCAGCCAAAAGGTCGGGCAACAAGTCCTGCTCACTACGACCTTCATGTTTAGCCAGAGTCTGAATGCTAATGTGCAGGCTTTCACTGACTTCGAAATATCGCGAGCCCGATGATCGTTGGCGCAAGCCCATCCATTCCAACAAACGCTGCAGGATAGACATAATGACAAAATTATAGTAGAACAAGTGTTCCGAGTCAAGCAGATGAGTTTCCCGCCTCATTCCAACCCGTAAGTGAAACGTACCCCGATACAAAACTCACCCCGAAGTTTTCGGGGTGAGTTTTGTTCCTTGCTTACTTCAATCCTTCGGCGATCTTGAGCATTTCTGCCTGAGTGAGTTCAGAAGCAGTCATCATAAAGAAGTGACCACCTTCCTCCCACATCAGACAATTCAACGGGATGTCCACATTGTTTCCATTTTCATCGAGCACGGTCATCGGCAACCCACCTTCCATGAATAAGCCGTCCTGTCCACGGATGATGAGCTCGATCACTTTTTCATCATCTACATAAAACGCAAACCTGGATGTGTCATCAAACGTGGTTTGAGTAATTTGCAGGTAGGCATCTTCCGAGGTCGTGTACACCATGCTGGAAGAGATGCGATCTCCTACTGCATGAACGAATTTCGGATCCACAATCAAGGCATATCCATCAGGGATGTAGTTGGGGAGCAACGCCTTGAAACCAAGTTGGGTCAACGCTTCTTGCGGAGTCAATGTCTGCGCATTTGGATTGCTAGGGATGGGTGTCGGCCCACTGGAAGGGTCAACATTCGGATCCGCGGTTGCGGCGATCATTTCAGATGGCTCACCATCGCCTCCAGGGATCGGCGTCGGGTTGAAATCTGCGGGCGGTTCTTCCCAAGGGACTTCTGTTTCTGAAACGATGATGTAGGGTCCAATCTCTTTCAGGAGGTCTTGCGCAAAAGCGCGCACAGGAGGCAGGGTCATCGCCGTCAGGAGGAAGGCAGTAAGAATGCCAACGAACACAAAACTTTTGGTACGGGGTTTCATTGGGTAGGCTCCTTTTTCTCGGGGAGACCACACTTTCCGTTGCGTGGAGATGCGCTGAAGCAGGTTCTGCCGAAGCGATTTGCGGACGCGGCTTTCGGGACTCATATCATGCTGGGCAAGCATCTGCGCTGCTTCGAGCGCCTGTTGATAGTCGGCATCCCGTGTAGGGTCATCGGGCAGGGCGCGCCCATCGAGCAGGCGCTCAATATCTCGTTCTAATTGTTCAGCCAGCATTTTCTCATTCATGAGAATTCTCCTTATCACCTAGCAGATTCCGCAACCGGCGCAACGCTCGAAACAAGATCACACCCACATGGCTTTCGCTCAAGCCGACCACTTTGGCGATCTCTTTATTCTCCAGCCCCGAAGCGAACTTCAAAGCGATCAAATCCTGTTCGCGCGGAGCCAACTGACGGACTGCCTGTAAGAGCCTAGCGCTTGCATCCTTTTGTTCGACCGCCTCTTCAGGGAGTGGGTCGGCGGCGGGATGAGCGGCTATCAGGTCAAGTGGCAGCCAGGGGTGGCGGCTTGTGGAACGATGATGGTCATGCACGGCATTTCTGGCGATGCTAAACAGCCATGCGCCAAAGGGAGCCTTCTGCGGGCGATAAGAGCCAATGCCTGTCAGCACACGCTCAAAGACCAGCGCGGTGATTTCGTCGGCAACGTCCACATCTCGAACGCGATAACGCACATAGTTGTAAACCTTCGGAAAGTAATGGTCGTAAATGATGGCAAATGCAGAGGGTTCACCCGCCGCCCGGGCAGCGAGGTCTGTTTCATTTGCCAAGAGGGGTAACGTAGTAGTCAACGTGTCTCCTTGAAAGACATTTCCGGATCTGTCTATGAGTCAATACGCGCTCGCGCTTCATCCATTACAGGGTGGCATGGAAAATGGAAGCCGCCGAAATGGCGGCTTCTCGCATCAATCTTGAACTTTAGCCTGGTCCTGTTTCTTGAACATTTCCCTCACCGGCGAAAGCGGATCGTTCCCACGCCACAGGTTCAGTCCATGCAAGATCAATCCGAGTTGAGAAAAACCAAACCAGAGCAGAAAAACCGTCAGCAAAAGGGAGGCGAGATCGAGCCAGCCGGGTAGGGATTTTTCCACGTCCGCGATCTGTTCGCGCCAGCCAGTGACCTTTTCCTGATACACGTCGATCTCGTTCAGAAAAAATTTCAGGCTGTCGCGCGTCTCGCCGAAATCACCGCCCAAGAGATAGGCTGCATCATCGAGCAAGACTGATGCTTTTTTAGCGAGTTCACTCACGCCGCCGATCTCGGATTCCAATGCGTCTGCCGAGTCGATCAGGTCGGTCAAAATTTTGTCGGGGATGTTAATTTGCAGGAACGGGACCAAATTCAAGCCGAAGAGTGTGACGCGAATATCTTCGAGCGTGTCACGCGCAGAGATGAGACGTTCGCGGGCGGTTTCCAGTTCCGGCAGTAGTTCGTCATCCAATGTGCTTTGGACATCTTTGAAGAAGCCTTCCGGATCGTTCTGGGTAAATTGGTTGAGAGCCGTCTCGGTCTGGTCTACAATGCGCAAGGTCCGTTCCAACTCGACCTTGGAGTTCCGCAAGGTAACTTCTGCCCCTTCCAATTCCACGTCGATCTGTTCCAGTCGGGTCAGGGCTTCTTCAGTGAGTGGCTGGTTGTATGCCCAACTAAGAATGACCCCGACGACGCTTCCAGTGAAGAGAATCGAGCTGACTCCGATCAGCAAGCCAACCAATATTTTTCGCAACATCTCGCCATCCTTTCAATAAAACGACCGTGGAATTAGGAAAATTATACAACCTGAGAGGGGATTTCCGCGGATGACCCCATTTTCCTAGTGATGGGTACTTGACAAACCGTCTAACTTAGACTATTATCTAATTAGACATAGGTCTAAAACAGGCATTTGCCTAACAGTTTATTAGGAGAGAGGTACCCATGTCTAAAAATACTTGCGAACAGGTAATGGAAGAAAAAAAGGTCTACCCCACTTCATCCTCCACAAACGTGGTCCCCGCCACGCGGAGCCTCTTCACCCGCCAGACCGGTCAGGCACTCATCTCGCTGGGCATGTTCTTCAAGCACGTCCCACCTTTCAATGAGACGATCCAGAGCAGCACAGGTGAAACCTTGATCTCGATCGGCAAGAAATTAAGCAAATAAGCAGGAGCAATCTGGCAGAATCATGACAACCTTCACCCCCTCCATCGTTTGGGATTTTGGTACGGCATACGAACTATTCATCAGCCTGCATGTCCTGCATGAACCCGACTATTTCGGAATCCGACCATCCTACGCTGCAGGTGTCCGTTCGCGGATTCCTGCAACAGAACGCAAACTGCTGGAGGAGGTCTATCCCCTCACAGGTGTGCCGCTCAAGTGGCTGTCCACCCTGCCTGCCCCAAAAGATGCCATCAGTGCCCTTTGGACTCTCAAACAAATTCCACCTGCAAAAAGGATGTTAACCTTGCAGCGGGTGGAAGAGTCTCTCGAATCCGCTGATCCTGAGGCGCAAGACAAACACACCCGCGTCAACCAAATCATGCTCCGCATAGCCCAGGAAGGCAAGTGGCAGACTGAAGACATCGATTTCTTCGTAAAAATCTTCAGCAAAAAACACGCCATCCGACGGGACGCCATCGAACGCGCTTTTGATTGGTGGAAAAAACCCGAAGAATTGGGAGAAGGATTCCTCTCCGCGCTGCAATCCTACTATCAAGCGTTTTTCGAGGAAGAGGAAAAACGCATCGAACCTCATCTGCGAGCTGGTTTGGAACGTGCCCAAAGTTTGGCAAACTCGTTGAGCTTTGAAGATCTGTTCGCCGAACTTTCGCAAGGACTAAAAATCGGAGATGAATTTACCGCGCCCAATTTCGTCATCGCGCCAGCTTTTTGGTCAACTCCGCTGGTCTTCTACGAAAAGTTGGATACGGACACCATGATCCTGCTTTTCGGCGCACGCCCCACAGATATGTCCGTCATCCCCGGCGAAACTGTCCCCGATGGATTAGTCCGCTCGCTGAAGGCACTCGCCGACCCAACACGTTTGAAAATTTTGCGCTACCTTACCAATGAAAGCCTGACTCCCTCCGAGATCGCCCGCCGACTTCAACTCCGCCCGCCAACTGTCACCCATCACCTCAAGGAGTTGCGTCTCGCCGGTTTGGTGGAATTTGCCTTCAAGCACGATGAAAACCGCTACACGGTCCGCAAACAGGCGCTTGCTGCTGTCTACGAAAATCTGAATCACTTTTTGGAAAACGAAACCACTAAAGAACTCGCATGAACTCCGAAACTTCAAATGCATCCAGACCCTTCCGCATTCTGAACGAATACGGTTCTCACATCCGCGCCTTCAAACCGAATGCGCGGCTTTATTTGCTCAACGTTATCATCACCGGCGCGGTGATGGGCGTCTTCCGCCTCATCTTCAACTTCTACGCGCTCAGCCTTGGCTTTGACGAGTCGGTGCTGGGCAATCTCATCACCACTAGTAGTTTTGTCGCCCTGCTGGCTGCCTTGCCGATGGGTTATCTCGCCGATATGATCGGGCGCAAAGGTTCGTTGGTGATCTCGGGAGTGTTATTAGCTTTCTCTATTCTGGCAATGGCACTCTGGCAGACTGAAACTTCGCTCTATGCAATGAACGTCGTTTCTGGTTTGGCGCAAAGTCTGGCAGGCGTGACCATGTCACCCATCCTGATGGAAAACAGCGACGAGAAAGA
>JAHDWC010000216.1 GCA_023382575.1 Anaerolineales bacterium | reverse complement strand
CGGTTTGCGCCATCGTCCCCGATAGGGGATACCTGCGCCGGGGTAGTGGACGGCCAAACCGTACAACCAGAAAAATGCTAAGGAGTAGACAACTGCTTGAGATTTGCGCAGACTCCCACACGTCAGGTGTTAGTATGAAAGGGCAATCGACGGATTGCAGTCGGGCACGTTTTTGGATAAGCTCCGTTTGTTTGGAGAACGGGAACGCGTACCCGGGAACGCTACGTAAGGGCTCAGTCGAAGCGTGTATGGGAAGTTCAGAGAAGAACCAGAACAAGCCCGCTCAGGTGTTTGACTGTCCCGTTCGAATCAGCTTAACTGAGAAGGGCGATCTATGCCCCAGCTCGTATCTGTGTGTGATTCAGCGACCCTAAAAAAGAAACGTGCCCGACCTTGGCTGGCAGGGAAGTGCCAACATTGAGAGGAGTATACCGCTATGGAAGAAAAACGAACAAGGTATATCGGACTGGATGTGCATAAGCACTACCTGGTCGCCTTGGGCGTGGACGCGGACTTGAACATTGTCCTACCCATGCGACGGGTGGAGTTGAGCCATCTGGAAAGTTGGATGAAGAAGAATCTGAAGAAGCAGGATGAAGTGGTGCTGGAAATGACGACCAACAGGAACTACGCGGGGTGGTGGCACAGCGTCAAAAGATGACGCATCTGACGACACGGGACAATCTTGTCTTGGCTTTGATCCAACAGGCTAATTTCTACAATGCTGCGCAAGCTCGCAGATGGTTCGCCGCTAACCTCGCTTACACTTTTTCCCTCCTGACCACCCCTTCTTTGCTACTTTGAGAAAGCCATGTCAGGAAACCCCATTACCATCCCTCCACGCAGCGGAATTGCGATAAAATAAAAGCACAGATCATTAATACTATGTGGTCTGTGCAAGTTGATTCAGAACAGCCGCCCCAAATGCGGGAAATCACGCGCTGTTTTGATGAATTACATCTCAAACTCAATGGTGATGCTCACCACTATTACATACACCACCCATGTCCTGGCAATGGCTATCTCTCTTTGGATGGCGTTCTACTTATTTGCCCGCGGGTATCCAAACCGTATCACCTTGCGAGCCGTACTGGCTTTACTGGCGATTTCGGTTTTCTTTCTTGGTACGTACAATTATTTTCAATCACCCACCCTGCACACCATTCAACTTCGAGCAGCATTATTGGTAATTGCTCTTGTCAGTTGGTATAGTACGACCTTCACCCTGCTCACGCCGCAAAAACAAACACGCTACCGCTGGATGGAGATCACGATTTACGGAATGGGGGTCATTTCGGTAATTCTATTAGTTACCATCGAATCCACAGAAAGCATCAAGCTCGAAAATCTCATGTATACCGCGTATTTGGAAAGTAATCTCGTAAATATTTTATACGGGACAACACAAGTAACGGCAGCCATCGGTATTCTCTTCAATCTAACCATGCAGGAGCGCATCCGATATACGACTGAGGGAAAATATTATTTTCTCGCATCGCTGTTTCTCATTTTCGCCCTTGCATATGGGATTCTATCGCTCGTTATTGATGCTCGTTTCCCGCGTGTGATCCAAGACGGATTGGTATTCGGGGGTATCTTTCTTCTTGGAATTTCCATAGCGCGCCATCAAAGTCTCGTCGAACGACGCACGATCTGGCAGGATTTTCCCATAGCAATGCTTGGCATGTCTGGCGTTGTTGCGTTTTATCTCATTATTTGTTATTGGCTAAAAATTCCGAAACATCTCTGGGGAAATATTGTTGCATTGGTCATTACCACTCACTCATTGTACGATCTCGGACGAGAAGCAGTGGAACGCTGGAGAAAGAAGGAAGAAAATCTTTTTAGACGAAAAGCCCATGTATCCAGGAAACTGGCGGATGAAGTGCTTCGTTCGCACCTCGACCAGGAACTGTCACTGCTGCTCAAGACTTTGAACGCCGCCGGAGGGCTGATCGCCATACGACAGGACAATGCTCTCGTTGTGGTAGCAAGCCGAAAATCACTACCAGTGAACAGCAAAATCCCGGATCTTCCAGACGCCAACGAAGAGCTGCTCCGCATCGAAGGCAAACTAACTGGACTGGTTTGGATCTTCCAGGCATTCGAAGGTATGGAATCGATTGCATTAGTAGGCATTGGTCCATCGAATACAAAGCTGGAATACTCCACTGGCGACCTTGAATTACTTGAAGAATTTACCGAACAGGTCGGAACTTTCATCTCTATTAGCAAATCGCACAATAATGAAATACAGTCTGCCCCTGAACGGCTGACGGAAAGTCTGGCGCTTCCACCAGAAGGAGATTGGGGCAAGATTGTAGAGGATGCCCTACGCCGATTTTCAGATTTCCTCTCATTGGGGGAATCCCCTTTAGCAGAGTGTATAGGCATCAAGGAAGAATCACAGATCGAACGCGGTAAACAGGTTCAGGCGAAGTTGGGCGAGGCGATCCAGTCCCTGCGTCCTCAAGGTGAGCGTCCGTCTGAACCACTTCCCCGTGAATGGTACAACTTTGTCGTGTTATATGACGCCTATGTTAAAGGCGTGCCAAACCGTGAAGTGATGGCTCGCTTGTTTGTTTCTGAAGGTACCTTTCACCGCATTCGCCGTCATGCCGTGCGCGGAGTAGCCAGATACCTTGCAGAAAAAAAGAGGTTGAGGAATTAACAGTTTTTGACAGTTTTTTTGGTCAATGGGGCGAATAATATCCGTGTGACCCTCAATAAAAAACAAAGCAACGAAGATCTAGAAACTCCGGAGGTGTATCCCACCTATGATGAGGACTCGCTTTACCTTTTCATGCTATGGATGTTTCTTTTTTTAATATTTGGATGCCTGCTGGCAGCTTCCTTAATTCTGGCAGGAAAAGGAACTTAACAGTTTTTGACAGTATTTTGGAGAGGTTCAAGGCAAAATATCCCAAAGGAGATAATCTATTATGAGCATTGAACAAACAGCAACAGAGAAAAAAACAGCAGGGAGTAAGAAATGGCTTCTAATTGCTTTGGGCGGAGTGATGTTGATATGTATCTGCCTCGTTGCCTTCGGGGTTATGGCGATTCCTTCGATCATGCGAATGTCTAATGAAGCCAGCAGTTATTCAGGCATCGCCAGCGAACAACTCAAGTCCGATGTCCTATCCGCCATTTCAGACGCTGAACGTTCACAGAATGGATGCACGACGGTATCCCTATTCTCAGGTCAAATGATGCTCCGCCCCGAGCAAAGTGGCGATGGCTCATGGGTCGAGATCTGGCAAGTAAATGCCTGCGGTGAATCTCATCTCTACTCAGTTTCATTTACACCCGATGGTGTTGGCGGCACCTATTTTTCAGTTACGCGTACCGACGAATAAAATTTAAAAAATATCAGGAGAAAATCATGAATACCAGTAAACGCTCATTTATATTCCTATTGACCACGCTTCTTGTCTTAAGCCTGGCATGTTCCTCAGTGGCAGAACTTTCCGCCACTGCAACTCCCCTGCCCACATTGACCTTCACCCCGGCGCCTCCAACCAGCACCCCCACTCCAGCAGGACCCGTCTCGACAACGGACAATCCATTAGTAGCCAGTGTGGGAGACTTGAAGCTCTCCGGCTTAAGATATCAACACCCGAATGGTCTTGCGTCCTTTTATCCCATGGAAGGATGGGATATAGAAGAGACGGACTACTCCGTTTCCATGACCCATCCAGAAACGGGTGTCAGCTACTACATTAGCGCCACCAACACCGGCTATATGTTGGAGGCAGAGTCCTATGAAAATTTCCGCCTGATCATGGAGGAAATTTACACCTCGCAGGCGAACTACATAGAAATTGATGCTGGTGCGAACCCGGGTATTCAGCTCTATTATGTAGAAAAAACCTACACCGGGTACGATGAAGAAAACTATTACGCCTATTCGATCTATCAGCAATTCGACAATGTGATCTACACGATCGAAGTATCCGGCAAAGAAGCCTTTGTACAGGCGAATCCCGTAAACCCATACAGAATTATGTTCGATTCGTTCACACAGACCCTCGAAATCAACTCAACCATCGCTTCTGAATTCCCCATGTACCAACAGTCGTGGGTGTACACCCCCGACGATAACAACGTTTCTCTGGAAGTTCCGTGGGCATGGTCGTATTACCCTGACTCGGTTGACGAGACCTTGTACTATACGTACTTCTACTCTCCAGACAACCTTGCAGGGGTGGAATTTATCCGCCAGGATACGGTGAAACTTACTCCAGAACTTGGTCTGGATTTTGCAGTCAATTACCTGAATCTCCTGCATTCAGGTGAGGCGAATGATGTCAAGATCAATGTCTTCGGCGAACTTCAAGAACTGGAGACCGGTCTTTATCTGATCGACTGGCAATCAGAGACAAGCGGCGAAATAGGCAACATGCTTTTCGATATCCGCACCCCCAACAAATTGATTATGGTGGTCTCATTAGTGGCTGATGATGAATTATTGCCCATTTACGCAAATACACTCGGCATAATCAACGACAGTTACCAACTGGGGCAATAAGCCAGAGCCGGTAAAATAAATTCTTAACGTCCCGCAGATCAAGCGAGCAAGGCTGCGGGACGTTATCATAAGCATCAACGAGGAACTATGAATTTAAACTCCGACTCAAAGATCCAAAACCTAC
Organism: Anaerolineales bacterium; assembly: GCA_023382575.1. Taxonomy (GTDB): domain Bacteria; phylum Chloroflexota; class Anaerolineae; order Anaerolineales; family Villigracilaceae; genus Villigracilis. Next base: position 1,765 of record JAHDWC010000216.1, on the reverse strand, counting down.
TTGAAGAACTGAAAAACGGCAGCGAAACTAACCGCCGTGCTGCTGCGTACAAATTGGGAAAACTTGATCACCCTTCCTCCATTCCCGGTCTTACTGAGGCATTAAGTGATACAGACGCCATAGTACGGCTAAATGCAGCCACTGCGCTCCGCGAAATAGAGGCACAGACCGCACTAGGAGAGAAGGCAGCTAGTACTACGCCGCCCCCTTCGATCGGTGAAAGATCTTTAGCGGCGTTGTCTCACATCTTGTTCATCTTTTATCTTGCCACACCGCTTTTGGACTATCTCGAAAGGGCGTTGGCTGAAATCGTTGCATACGTAGTTCTTATAACACCGCCGCTCTTTGGTTTGATCACAGCATTTGCCCTTAAGAGGCGCTCTCCATTCACCGCATCCCATGCCCTGCAGGCAGCTGTGGCACACCCCATATTTCCGATCATCGCGATTATTTTGGTTTACATGACCAACTCAGAAACCAATACCTACTCAAGTGAGGTGACTCTGCTGGCAATGTGCTTGTTACCAGTATATTTTTTATGGCCCCTATTAATATTGATCGGAACAGCACAAGCCGCATCCGGCAAGGATTTCACCTATCCGCTCATCGGTAAAGAGATCAAGAATATCTTTCGGAGTTACAACAAGTAAAATAAAGCAGAAATTTTAGAATAAAACTTTATATCTTATGAACCGTGAAAAAGTAATCCAACTTGCCAAAGCTGGGTACAACTGGCTAATCATCTCTCCAGTCGTAACAATGTTCACGCTGTATACCTTCACCGCGATGGATATTGGCGGAATGATCTGGGCAAATTTCTCATGCACAGATTACTATAACGACACAGCAAGCATTAGTTACGGGATTGGTGAACGCAACACAATCGAATCGGTGGGTGAAAAAAGATATGAAGCTGGAGATCGAAGCAGAAAACGAAACATCCGCTTCCAACGAGATGATAGAAATGGAGAATACTCCCATGAACGAGTCCGATCCGCGCACACCAGAAGAGATCCTGAACGAGATCTATAAAAATCTGCAAGGCGAAGATGACGTTGCCATCCTTCAAGCCATCTCCTCGCTGAAAGATTTGAATTACAGTAGCGGAGCGATCCGTTGCGAACTTGAATGGCTTGCCGTCAAAAGCGAAAATATAGATATCCGCATCGAAGCGCTTACCGCGTTAAATTCCACTGGAAATCGCGCCGTGCAAAAACGCGTCAATGCCAACAAACTCGAGCGCAGTCTCCGCTTCACTCTGCTAAATGAGATCAGCGAATGGGAAATTATTTAATTCTTAGGAGAAAAAATGGATACGAGCCATGATACAGTAATTCAAAACCTGCTTAACGACCTGCAAAATGGTAGCATTATGAAACGCCGCGCAGCCGCGTATAAACTTGGAAAGTTAAAAAATCCCGCCACCGTCACTGCTCTAATTGAAGCAACAAACAACCCAGACCCAAGCGTACGTCAAAACGCGGTCAACGCTCTCCGTGAGATCAAGTCAGAGGAAGCGCTGCAATTTTTAGCGACCGTCCATTTTGCACCCACGTCAAAATCCTCGACTTCGCGGGCATCTCTATTATGGGGTATTTGTCTGTTTTTAGGGATCAACTTTATGCTTGTGCAGGCAAGAGCAACTCTATTTCGACATTTGCATTCCATAGGATCGCCCCTATGGGGTGATTATCAATTTGATTGGGCGCTTATGGGATTAATGGTAGTAATTAATCTAATCATATTCATCTATCTCATGATAAAG
>JAHDWC010000215.1 GCA_023382575.1 Anaerolineales bacterium | reverse complement strand
CCATCAATTCCTCAATCTCATGTTCTTTGAGAAAGTTCACGATGCCGCCTGCCTCTGCGATTCGCAAAACAAAATCCGGCAAGGCGTTTGCCTGAAAACGATGACCCGTGCTGTGATTGACGATTTCCCCTGTGGCAAGATTGACATCCACATCGTCGCCTTCGGTGATATCCGCCACAGCTTCAGGACATTCGAGGATCGGCAAACCGATGTTGATGGCGTTGCGAAAAAAGATGCGCGCAAACGAGGGCGCGATGATGCACTTCGCCTGCGAGCCTTTAATGGCAATCGGTGCATGTTCGCGCGACGAACCGCAGCCGAAGTTTTGTCCGCCTACGATGATGTCACCCGCTTTGACATTTTTCGCATATTCCGGCTTGACCTCGCAAAATACATTCTTCGCCAATTCCAACGGGTCAATCGTGATGTTGAAGCGACCAGGGATGATCTCATCCGTGTTCATATTTTCGCCAAATGTCCATGCTTTGCTCATAGTTACTCCTTTCAAATCCTTGCAAGCCTACAGATAGTTCCTTGGGTCGGTAATTCTTCCGGTCAATGCCGTGGCCGCCGCCGTGGCCGGACTCGCCAAATAAATCTCCGAAAGCGGACTGCCCATGCGCCCAACGAAGTTGCGATTCATCGTGGTCAACGCGCGCTCGCCGGGAGCCAACACGCCGCCATGCCGTCCGATGCACGCGCCGCAACCTGTGCCAGTTACCGTACAGCCGGCGTCCATAAGAATTTCGATCAAGCCATTTTGCATCGCCTTTTTATAAATGCGCTGACTCGCCGGCGTGACGATCACACGCGTCAGTGGATTCACCTTCTTACCTTTGAGCATGTTCGCGACAATTTCCAAATCTTCATAGCGTGCATTCGTACACGTCCCCACGTACACTTCCTGCACATCCAAGCCTTCGACTAACTCCAACGGTTTGACATTGTCCACGTCTGGATGACAAGCTACCAGCGGAGTCAGAAGCGAGACGTCAATGTCCAGCACGCGCTCGTAACGCGGATTGACTGGAAGCAGCGCCTCAAACGGACCCTTAGCCGGAGTCTCATTTTCAAGATAGTTGATCGTCACCGAATCCGCGGCGATCAATCCGCATTTCGCACCGATCTCCGTGGACATGTTCGGGAAGATGATGCGTTCGTGCATGGGTAGGTTGTCGATATATTCACCGCCGAATTCCACCGAGCGATAGGTGCCACCATCCATGCCGAGCAGACCCGCGATGTGAATCATCACATCCTTGGCGTAAACGCCGGGTTGAGTCTTTCCGCGCAATTCCACGCGGATGGTCTCCGGCACTTTGAACCAGCATTTGCCAGTCACCCATGCCACGCCGATCTCGGTCGAGCCGAGCCCAGTTCCAAATGCGCCCATCGCGCCATAGGTATTCGAGTGCGAGTCCGCGCCGATGACGATGGACCCCGGCGTGACAAAGCCTTCTTCGATCATCACCTGATGACAAACGCCCTGTTGAAAAAGATAGGGTAATTCCTGCTCTTTTACAAAATCCATGATCTTGCGATGATTCTCTGCGGCGAGAATATTTGGCGCAGGATAGGCATGATCAAGATGCAAGACAATCTTGTTCTTGTCGAAAATCGGTTTGCCAATATCGCGGAAGGCTTTGATGGCCAGTGGCGTGGTATTGTCGTGACTCATGATGTAGTCCACATCCAGCAATAAGATTTCGCCGGCATGTACCTGTCTGCCCGCTTTGCGGGAAAAGATTTCTTCGATCAGTGTGCCCATACATTCTCCTTTGGTTGTAGAAAGGCGGCGCGTGCGTCGCCCTACTTGCCGTTGCCGTTATATTTTTTCAACACCATGCGCGTGTCGGTGCGCTTGATTCCTTGAATCGTGCGGATTTCCTCGATCAAATTATTCAATGCCATCACATTCTCGACATTCACAAAAGCGTTGATGTCGTAATCGCCGGTGATCTCATAGACCTGGCTGACGTTCGTGAATCCGCGCAGACGACGCACCACCGCGGACGTGTACACGTGCGATTCCACTTCCACCATCAGCATGGCACTGATGTCATGCGGGATGACGTCCAACTCACGCCCGGTCACCTGCTCGGCGATCTCAAGGATGTCAGCGTCGAATAACTGCTTGCGTTGGTCACCCAAGTTCTTGATGCGCGTGACGATGACCTCCAATTCCGCCGCGCTAACTTCGATGCCATATTCTTCCAGCCGCGCTGCGACGGCCGTCTTGCCGGTGTATTTGTCGATGACAATCTTGCGTTCCCGCCCCAACAGCGCCGGGTCGAATGGTTCATAGGTGCGCGGGTCTTTGAGGATGCCATTCGTGTGCACGCCGCTTTTGTGACTGAAAGCGTTCTGTCCTGTAATCGGCTTATTGGGCGCCAGGAAAAAACCGGACACACGCTCAAGATAGGTTGAAAGGTCCATCAAGGGTTCCACACAATATTTCTCCACCCCTTCCAAATTACGAAATGCGACAATCGTCTCTGCCAAATCGGGGATCCCCGTCCGCTCCCCCAGTCCGTTGACCGTGGTGTGAATACAATTCGCGCCTGCGCGAATGCCTGCCATGGCGTTCGCCAGCGAAAGCCCATAGTCATCGTGACAGTGCAGATCGATCTGACAGGGCAGCAATCTCTCACACAGGGCTCGCACACGCTCATAAAAGACATGCGGCTGCATCACACCCAAGGTATCGGCAAAGCTGATGCGGTCCGCGCCGGCTTCGATGGCGGCATTGCAGACTTGGATCAGAAATTCAAAATCGGTGCGGGTGGCGTCTTCCGGCGTGTAGCGGACTTTGAGTCCCAGGCTGTGAGCGTAGGCAACATGCTCGGTGATGATGCGAAGCGCCTCATCATGTGACTTGTGCAGTTTCGCATCCAAATGGATCTGGGAGGTGGCATAGAAAATCGCCACGCGATTCGCGCCGCAAGCTTTGGCACGCTCGATGCCCGAGCGTGAAGCAATGCTATGGGCGACGATCTCCGCTCGAAGTCCGAGCGAAGCGATGCGCTTGATCGCTTCTGCGACATTGGGAGACACGGAAGGGTCACCCGCTTCGATCATATCCACGCCGATACGATCCAACATGGTGGCAATATGGACCTTTTCATCCACCGTAAAATTGACATAGGGAGTCTGTTCGCCTTCGCGTAAAGTTGTATCTAAAATTTCGAGCATGCGTTCTCCTTGAGTAAAAATTAAACAAAAAACGCCGTCCGATGCCGGACGGCGTTTGGGTATATAAACAGGTACAAACAGCTATGGCTATGCCATGCTACTCTTTATCATTTCCTGTTCAACCGAAACAAGCCCAAATCCAACAACGGAAGTTGCAGAATTGGGCTTGCGCTTAGCTTTAGCCTCCATGAGGATACTTGCTCGGTCTCTGAACATATTGGGCGGTATTGTACTTCAAATGCAAAATGAGTCAATGGTTTAAGTGATTTTGATTCGTCATGTGAGCTCGACCAATGCCATTTGTCCCAATGTGAAGATCAGCATCGATTTCAAATCATGTTGTTCCAACACAGTGTGAGAGATCTGTCCTTCTAAGACCAACATCACCAAACCGTGAACCACACTCCACACGCTGACCGTAATCAAGTCTGGCGAATCATCGCGTAATACGCCAGCCGACTGACAGACCTTTACCACGTCAACGATCTGCTCAAAATTCTTTCTCGAAGATTCCACATAATCGGGATACTCTTTTTCTTTTTCCAGCACACTTGAAAACATCAGCTTGAAGCGGTCAGGTTCATTGAACGCAAATTGCATATATGCCCAAGCAGTTTCCACCAGCAGAGTCTTGGGTTTATTTTTGTAAGCGGCGCGGATCTCTTCGATCTGGATGTAAAGCTGTTTGAAGCCTTCGGTGGAAATGGCCGCGATAAGCGCCTGCTTGTCTGCAAAATGGGAATAGGGCGCTGCATGACTCACCCCAGCCTGCTTCGCCACCTTACGCAGACTCAACCCGCTGACACCTTCTTTTGCCAGAATCTTCACCCCAGCTTTGATCAGCGCATTCTTCAGATCGCCATGATGATAACTTGACGTGGACATGAACAAATCTTATAGCCAAATCTTGACAATGTCAAGATGGCGTCATATAATCTTTACAGTGTCTAGTTTTTTGAAGGAGGCCCGATGAGCCAGTATCAAAAAGAAAAACACCTGATCGTACAAACCGCCCAGGAACTTGTCCACAAGGGATTCCTGATGGCGACCGGGGGAAATCTCTCTGTGCGCGTCCCTGGACAAGACGCCTTTGCCATCACCCCATCCAACTACGATTACATGAAGATGACCGAAGATGACGTCTGTATTTTGGACTTCGAGATGAAACTGCTCGAAGGTCATCTCAAGCCGTCGGTGGAATCAGGGATGCACGGAGCCATCTATCAGGTACGCAGGGATGTCAATGCCATTGTTCATACCCATCAGGTCTATGCCAGCGCGTTGACATTGATCAAAGCGCCGATCCCGTCCCTGTTCGATGAGCAGGTCCGCTTTCTGGGGCGCAGTGTGGACATCATCCCGTATGCTCCATCCGGCACGGGAATGTTGAAGAATACGATTGCCAAGCATGTTCAGAATCACAACAACGCCTATATGATGCAAAATCATGGCGCATTGATCTTCGGACATGACATGGAGCGAGCCGTCCATAATGTGGAAATCCTTGAGAAGTGTTCGCTGGCATATCTGCTGGCGCTGCTCTCAGAGCGGAAGGTAAGCAAGATTCCGCTGGCGATTCGGGAGATCGCATTTGCCAAACTCCGCAAAGACCAGAAAAAGGTTGCGGCAGGCGAAACAACTACCGGCGGGGAATGAAGCGTTAAGTCTATTATTTTCGAGGAACCATGAGCGAACAAATGTATGCCATTTCAGAATATCACGATGTCGATGTCATCTATAAAAAGTTGAAGGCGCTGACGGCGCAGCCATTACGTCCCGTGCGCCGCGAAAAGATGACGAAGTATTTGGACTACTTCGAGCAGAAGTGCGCCAAATCCAAAACGTTGACCGACGAGGCCAAGAAGTACATCCCCGGCGGTGTGCAACATAATTTGGCGTTCAATTACCCCTTCCCCATTGCAATCGAGAAAGCCGAAGGTGCGCATCTATGGGATGTGGACGGGAATCGTTACATCGACTTTTTACAGGCGGGCGGTCCGACCGTGTTGGGCAGCAATTATGCACCCGTGCGTGAGAAGGTGATGGAAGTCATCAACTCGTGTGGGCCCGTGACTGGTTTGTTCCACGAATATGAACTCAAGCTGGCGAAGCTGATCAACAGTTACATGCCAGCCGTGGAAATGTTCCGCATGTTAGGCTCGGGCACTGAGGGTGTGATGGCGGCGATCCGCGCGGCGCGTACGTTCACCAAAAAGAAAAAGGTCATCAAGGTCGGCGGTGCGTATCACGGCTGGAGTGACTCGATGGTCTATGGCTTGCACATCCCCGGCACGGGGCGCTTGGAGTCCACGGGGATTCCGCACGGCGCAAATGCCAACACGCAGGAATTTTTTCCGAACGCGCTTTCTGCTCTACGCCGCAAGTTGATCGTCAATCGCTTCTTCGGCGGGACCGCAGCGGTGATCGTCGAACCGCTCGGACCGGAATCGGGTACACGCCCAGTGCCGTTTGACTTCAATCAAAAGGTGCGGGAATTGTGCGATGAATTCGGCGCGTTGTTGATCTTTGACGAAGTGGTGACCGGCTTCCGCATCGGTATGGGTGGAGCACAGGGATACTTCGGCGTCAAACCGGACCTGACTGTTTTCGGCAAATGCGTAACCGGTGGTTACCCGATGGCGGGTGGCGTCGGCGGACGGCGGGATGTCATCATGACCTTCGCGGCGGGCATCGGTGGGACGGGCGAACGCGCCTACATCGGCGGGACGCTTTCCGCAAATCCGCTTTCATGTGTGGCAGGCTATTATGCGCTCAAAGAGATGGAACGGACGAATGCACCGGTCATTGCCGGGCGCGCAGGCGACCGTCTGACAAAAGGCTTGCAAGCCATTATCGAGAAATATAATCTGCCGTTTGTAGCGTACAATCAGGGCAGTATCGTCCATTTGGAAACATCGGGCGTGATGCTGCTGGATTTGAAGAATCCGCTGAAGACGTTGAAAGAGATCAAGTCACGCAAGCACATGATCGAAGAAATGGGCGCGGCATACATGGCAAACGGACTGATCACATTGGCCGGCTCGCGCATGTATACATCCCTGGCAGATACAGACGAAGTGATTGATGACGCGCTGGCAAAGTTTGAAGACGTCTTATCGAACGTGGAAGGTGTTTGAGTTTTATCCATACTACGCCAAAGGGAATCTCTATGAGTGAACAATTCAAAGTCTATGGATATCGCTGGGTGGTTTTGGGCGTCTTCATGTTCATCAACCTG
>JAHDWC010000214.1 GCA_023382575.1 Anaerolineales bacterium | reverse complement strand
TCCGTGAAGGCGGTCTGACCGTCGGCGCCGGTGTCGTCACCAAGATCCTTGAATAATTTTTCGCAAGGTTGAAAGTAAGGTAGTAAAATGGCATCCAAGAAGAAAGATATCCGTCCGGTCATCACCCTACAGTGTAACGACTGCAAGGAACGGAACTACACCACCGAAAAGAATCGCCGCAACGATCCGAATCGGATGGAATTGAAGAAATACTGCTCGCGCTGCAAGAAACACACCCCGCATCGCGAAACCAAGTAATCACAGTATGGGCGGATTTTCATCCGCCCATACAAACCTAGGCCAGTGGCTCAATTGGCAGAGCTCTCGTCTCCAAAACGAGCGGTTGTGGGTTCAAGTCCTACCTGGCCTGCCTCAAGGCAACGCCGCGCCTCGCGGCGTTTTAGCCGTAAAATAACGAAGGAGCATTGCCTTGGCTGAGAAAGCAAAGAAAGTCAAGAAACAGGAAAACGCCATCCAGCGTTATTTCCGCGAAACCACTGGAGAACTTCGCAAGGTTAGCTGGCCCACCTGGCCCGAAGCCCGTCGTCTGACTGGACTCGTTCTGCTGGTCATGCTGGTCATGGGACTCTTCCTCGCCGGTGTGGACTATCTGGCTGGTCAACTGCTGAACATTATCCTTGGACTTTAGCAAGAAATTGAGGATCTGATGGATTTACCGGAACCGCAAGAGCAATTCGAACAGGAACCGATGGAAGAAGTGACATCCGAGGAGCAGAATGCTTCTGCGGAAAATTCCGCTTCCGCATCGGACCCGAAGCCTGCTCCTGCTCCCGAAACCAAGATTCCCTCCAACCTTCCGCCCGTCGAATCGACCGTGGAAGGACCAGCGTGGTTCGTCATCCATTGTTACTCAGGGTACGAGAACAAGGTGCGTCACAACCTCGAACAGCGCATCGAAACGATGGGCATGAAAGACATGATCTTCGATGTGGTTATCCCCACGCAGGAAGAGATCGAGGTCAAGGATGGGAAGCGCCGCACGGTGGAACGCCACATCTTCCCTGGCTACGTGTTGGTGAACATGGTTCTCACGGAAGAATCCTGGTATGTGGTGCGCAACACCCCTGGTGTGACCGGGTTCGTGGGCATGGGAAACAACCCCACGCCACTGCGCCCCGAGGAAGTGGCTCAAATCGTCAAGCGCATGGAAGCAGAAGCGCCCACTGTGAAGGTGACCTTCAAGCAGGGCGAGCGCGTGCGCATCATCGATGGACCGTTCAACGATTTCCGCGGCGTGGTCTCCGAGATCGACATGGAACGCACCAAAGTGCGTGTAATGGTCAGTTTCTTCGGACGTGAAACGCCGGTTGAGTTGGATTTTCTACAGGTAGAAAAAAGTTAAATGGACAGTAGCAGACTCAATATGAGTCTGATGCGGTGGGAGGGTCTCCCAAAATGACCCGCTAAAACCACGAAGGAGTACATGAAATGGCAAAGAAGTTAAAAGCAATCGTTCGTCTCCAACTTGAGGCTGGTAAAGCCAACCCCGCGCCTCCGGTTGGTCCTGCGTTGGCGAGCCATGGTATCAACATCATGGCGTTTTGTAAGGAATATAACGCCCGCACATCCAACCGCCCGGGCGAGATTCTCCCGGCGGAAATTACCATCTTTACCGATGGTTCGTTCACATTTGTACTGCGCACGCCGCCTGCTGCGGTGTTGCTGAGAAAAGCTGCGAAGGTGGAAAAGGGTTCCAGCGTGCCGAATAAGGAAAAGGTCGGCAAGGTGACCCGCGCACAGATCAAGGAAATTGCTGAGTTGAAGATGAAAGACCTCAACGCGATCAGCCTTGAAGGTGCGATGTTGCAGATCGAAGGTACAGCCCGTTCGATGGGCATTACGGTGACTGACTAATTTGTGGGAGGATGGCTTCGAGCCGTCCGCTTGAACCACGGAGGAAAAAATGGCTAAACACGGAAAGAAATATACGGCGGCTGCCGCCAAAGTCGATATCGACAAGATCTATTCTTCTCGCGAGGCGGTTGCCTTGGCGAAGGAAACCACCATCACCAAGTTTGATTCGACGGTTGAAGTTCACATGCGCACGACACTCGATTCGCGTCAGGCGGATCAGCAGTTGCGTGATGTGGTCGTGCTCCCGCATGGCTTGGGAAAGAGTGTGCGCGTTTTGGTCTTCGCTCAGGGTGAAGGCGCCGCTGCTGCCCGCGCCGCTGGTGCGGATATGGTCGCGGACGATGACGAATCTCTGAAGAAGATCGAAGGCGGCGCGCTCGATTTTGATGTCGCCATCGCCACCCCCGATGCGATGGGTAAGGTGGGCCGTTTGGGACGTGTGCTCGGTCCGCGCGGTTTGATGCCGAATCCGAAGGCGGGAACGGTTGTTTCAGCGCAGGATATGGAACGCGCCATCAAGGAAGCGAAAGCTGGTCGCGTTGAGTTCCGCCTCGATAAGAGCAATAACATTCATGTTTCCATCGGCAAGGCTTCTTTCTCCGCCGATGCGTTGTACGAAAATTATGTCGCTTTGATGGATGCGATCAACAAGGCGCGTCCTTCCGGTGCGAAGGGTAACTTTATCAAACGGGTTACCATTGCCACCACCATGGGTCCTGGCGTGAAAGCCGATCCCAACGAACATGTGCAAGGAGCCGGATAGTTCTATCCGATAATTCCTGAAATACCACTTCGCCAGTGAAGGCGGGTGTTTCCGGTCGACGGTCAGTGCGAAGGTTCGAGACCGCCCGGGAACTTAATTTCCTGCTCAGGTGAAGACTGACAGCATACTTCAGCGCTCCGCGCTGTTTCCCTTCCTGGGAATGCGAGAAGTCTTTGCCCTGCGAGAGTGGCAAAGACTTTTTTCATGAAAGGAGGTGAAACCCTTTGGCAATTTCTAAGCAACGCAAGGAAGAAGTGCTGTCCAATTATTCCGATTGGGTCAAGCGCAGCCAGGCGATCATTCTAGTGGAATACACCGGCGCGAACATGAAGTCGCTCGATGGTATCCGCGCAAAGATCCGCGAATCTGGCGGCGAATTCCATGTCGTCAAGAATACGCTGGCCCGCCGCGCATTCGAAGAGAATGGGATGGAGTTCCCCAAGGAACTGCTGATGAAGTCTTCTGCGATTTCGTTTGCATTCTCTGATCCCGCTTCCACCGCCAAGGCGCTGACCGATGCCACAAAAGGCAACGAGTTCGTCAAGGTGAAGGGCGGTTACATGGCTGGCAAAGTGCTGACCGCTGCACAGGTGAAAGCCCTGTCTGATATGCCGCCGCTGCCCGTCATGCGTGCCACCCTGTTGGGCGTCTTGCAGGCTCCTGCTGGCAAACTCGTCCGCACCATCGCCGAACCCGCCCGTGGATTGGCTGCCGTCATCAAGGCGCGTTCCGAGAGCGCACAGGCCGCTGCTGCCTAGCTTTATCACTGCGAGTTCTGCTCGCATCGTCAAATCTAAATTTTCTAATTACTTAGCAAGGAGTGCTAAACAATGTCCGAAAAGCTCGCTAAAATCGTGGAAGAACTTTCCACCCTGTCCGTTCTCGAGGCTGCTGACCTCGTGAAGATGCTCGAAGAGAAGTGGGGCGTTTCCGCCGCTGCTCCGGTGGCTGTGGCCGCCGTCGGTGGTGGCGCTGCCGCCGCTGCTGAACCCGTTGAAGAGAAGACCGAGTTCGATGTGGTCATCAAGGATGCGGGCGCCAAGAAGATCGACGTCATCAAGGTCATCCGTCAGTTGACCAGCCTCGGTCTCGGCGAAGCCAAGGCGATGGCTGAAACCGCTGGCTCCAAGGTCCTCACCGGCGTGGGCAAGGATGCCGCCCAGGATGCCAAGAAGAAGCTCGAAGAAGCTGGCGCGAACGTCGTCGTCGAGTAATTTCTTCCATACAAAAAGAGACCATTCCAAGAATGGTCTCTTTTTGATTTAAGCCTGTCTTGTCCCGGGTCCTGTCGCTGAGATAATGGCCCCGTCGTTCCATTCGGGATCTGCGTCAAGGAAGGAGCGGAAGATCAGATAGCGTTCATGTTGTTTCGGGTCATCTGCATTGGCTTGGTAGGATGCCTGGTCTTTGAAGATCGCCACAAGGAAGAATTCGTCAGAGTTAAGATCGGTCTGGAAAATATAGTCTGCGATCCAACCGACTATTTGAGATGAATCGAATTCATCCATCCGCTTCTTGAACTCGGTCTTATCTACGTCTTTTCGAACTCGGAAACGTGCGATCGTTCCGTACATGCGAGCCTCCTTTTATTATGGACCGGTAAATGAAAATCGCGCTATAAGTAAATACACCATGGGAATCAAAAAGAGGCGGGTTGAGCCGCCTCTTTTTCTTTGTCAATTGGTTATGCTACCAACCGGTCCACCTTGCGAATGACCATCACAACCTTACCCTTGATGTCCAGCGATTCGTTCTTCTTGACCATGATCGGTTTGAACGCCGGATTGGCAGGCTGAAGGCGATAGCCGTCCTTTTCTTTGTAGAAATACTTGAGGGTGGTCTCATTCCGGTCATTGAGCCAAACTGCCACCATCTCACCGTTGCGGGCTTCCTGCGCAGGCTTGAGAATGACGATGTCACCGTCATTGACCATGGCATCGATCATCGAGTCTCCCTGCACCTGAAGGGCAAACAAGTCCTTGCCTTTTTCCTTGGACGACATCATCGAGGTTGCGATCTCGACCGAGTCTTCGGGGGTGAAGGGGGATTCAGACGGGACCAGAATGGGTTCACCAGCTTGAATGACACCCAACACCGGCACGCGGAGCATATCACCCAGCGGATTGCTATTCCCGACCAGCCGCATCCCGCGCGAAATCTTGCGGTCACGTTCGAGCAAGCCTTCTTTTTCAAGTTGGTCGAGGTAGTAATTCACCACCGAGGTGGACGAAATCTTGCAGTGTTCGCCAATCTCGCGGATCGAAGGGGGGTGCTTGTGCTCACGCTGGTATGACGCGATAAAATCCAGAATTTTCTGGTGGCGTTCGCCCAATCCTTTGCTTTTTCTAACCATCATCATCATCATTTCAAGCCTCCTGCCAGATCGCTGGCATGGGTGGAGCATAATTCGCTCATTTGTGCTAGGAATGATAACCGAACGCTTGTTCTGTGTCAAGGCTTTAATGCAGGTTAGATGGGCTCCTCCTGAGCGCTAAAAATGATCGAATTTATACCCATGTCCGGCGGCGCATCCACAGGTACATGACGACGGGCAGCAAAACTATGATGCCGAGCATAATGTCGAAGGTTTGCTCGCTGGTCCAATGCAGGAAATTGGCAACCGGCTCAAAGAAGTTCATACCAAAGAACCCGGTGACGAACGTGATAGGCATGAACAATGTGGTGATGATGGTGAGTGTTTTCATCACTTCGTTCATGCGATTGTTGGTGACGGAGAGATAAGAGTCCAAGACACCGCTGACCAGGTCACGCAGATTTTCGTTCAAGTCGTGCAGACGGACTAGGTGATCGTAAATGTCGCGGAAGAAGATCCGATCTTTTGGGTCGATGACGCGGTAATCGTCGCGGGAAAGCTTGTTCAGCACCTCGCGCTGTGGGAGCAGAATCCGCCTCATGGTCAGGAGGAGGCGCTTGAGCGCAAAGATATGTTCCAACGTATCCGGGCGCGGACGGTCGAAGACCTGATCCTCGATCTGATCCACTTGGGCGTCGATCTGGTCGATGATGGGCATATAGCTCATCACCAATGAGTCGACGATGCGATAAAGCAGGTGGTCGGGTCCGTCGTGGACGTGGCGAACGTCACGCTGACAGGCAGACCATGCATCTTCGATGGCAGGTAGGAGTTGGTCGTGATGGGTGATGATGTAGTTTTTGCCGAGGAAGACGTCCAGCTCGTCGATCTCAGAGACGAATGAGCCATTTTCCTGTTTGTAATTTAGCACGTTGAATACGATGTAAAGATGGTCGCCCCAATCATCCACTTTGGAGGTGTGGGTCTCTTGCAGGGCGTCGTCGATGGCGAGTGGATGGAAACCCAAACTCCGCAGGATGGGTTCTGCCACTTCTGGGGACTCCCCAATGAAATCGACCCACAGGACCCCTCTCCGGTCACGGATGAGGCGCGGGAACTCGGCGGGGGAGATGTCGGTGCGAACAGACTTGCCAGGGATGTAAAAGAGGGAACGAATCATGAGAGAATCTCCAATGTGGGCAAATTCTAGCCGAAATTTAAAGGAAAAGTAAATAATCTTAAAGTTTAAGTTGAATATCTTGAAATATCTATTGACAAAATTGAAAAAGTGAATATAATTTTATTAGAAATCAGGCACAAAACATTAATTTCGTCGATAAAACCTTAAAAATTTCAATTTCAGCCTTCCTTTTGCTTCAACGATTTGCCTGCTTTATGATAACCCTCGAATTATAAATTGGAGAAGCCAATTATGCGACCTGCACCCACCCGCTGCCCAATCTGTCAATCGGAATTTGAAGTCGTCCGTTTACACTGCTCCTCTTGCGATACTTCCATG
>JAHDWC010000213.1 GCA_023382575.1 Anaerolineales bacterium | reverse complement strand
GAATATGGATAACGAATTCTTGCATGAAGGCATTCCCCAACGTCAACTAAAGGCGATAATCGAAAAGCCGACATTCAATCATTCGAAAGTCGAATCTCCATTATCGAATATCAACACAAAACAAACTCTTCTCTCCCTCCTCTCCCACTCCAACATCGCCAGCAAATCCTCCATCATCCGCATCTATGACCATGAGATTCAAGGCGGCACCGTCGTCAAACCGCTCACAGGCGCCGAAGCAGACGCGCCCTCCGACGCGACCGTCATCAAACCCATCGGCACGAAGGGTATGAAAGGCATCGTCCTCTCCAACGGCATCAACCCCGAATATGGCAAACGCGACGCCTACCACATGGCGTTCGCCGTCATCGACGAAGCCATTCGCAACGCCGTCGCTGTCGGCGCTGACCCAGAACGCATCGCCATTCTCGATAACTTTTGCTGGGGCGACCCAAACCGTCCCGAAACCTTAGGCTCACTGGTTGAAGCAGCTCGCGGCTGTCATGACGCGGCGCTCTTATTCCGCACCCCTTTCATCAGCGGCAAGGACTCGCTCAACAACGAATATCTCGGGGCAGATGGTCAACGTCACGCCATCCCGCCCACTCTGCTCATCTCCGCGCTTGGCATGATGGACGACATCACCAAAGCCGTCACGATGGACTTGAAAGAAGCGGGCAACACGATCTATCTCATCGGCAATTTTGCGCCCGTGTTTGGCGGCTCGCATTTTGACACAACGATGGACGAACCGATCCCGCACGTTTCAGAAATCACGCCACAGGTTTACAAAGCATTGCACAACGCCATCAACGCGGGCATCATCCGCTCCGCGCATGATCTCTCCGAAGGCGGATTGGCTGTCGCCGCCGCAGAGATGTGCATTGGCGGGCGTTTGGGGCTGGATATAACCCCGCCTCTTTCTACCCGCGACCTGTTCGGCGAGACGACAGGCTGTCTACTCGTGGAAGTTTCTCCTGCGGACATCACCCACTTCGAAGAGACCTTCAAAGATTTGCCACATAAAAAACTCGGACAAGTCATCTCTGACCCTGTTCTCAAACTCAACAAAACAACCATTCCCGTTGAAGACCTTACCAAAGCCTTCAACACTCCTCTCTAATCTCGACTATCGAATATCTATTTTCTAACTCATGAAACCACAAGCCCTCATCCTACAAGCCCACGGCACCAACCGCGACTACGACGTCGCCGAAGCGTTGACTCTCGCTGGCGCTGACCCGCATACCGTTCCGCTCAATGACTTGCGCGCTGGCAAAAAACGATTCGCCGATTATCAAATGCTCATCGTCGCAGGCGGATTTTCGTATGCAGACTCACTCGGCGCAGGCAAACTGCTCGCACTCGACCTGAACTCCTATTTCAATGAAGAGATTTCTGCCTTCGTTGCATCAGGCAAACCTGTCATCGGCATTTGCAATGGATTTCAGGCATTAATCAAATCGGGGATTTTGCCAGGTACCTCCGTCATTGCGAGCGAAGCGAAGCAATCCCTAACACAAGAGGAGATTGCTTCGGGCTATCGCCCTCGCAATGACGGTGCTACTTTAACCTTCAATGCAGAAGGTCATTTCGAATGTCGCTGGGTCAATCTTGCACCCGTCTCTCAAACCTGCATTTGGACAAAAGACTTGGAAGACACCATTTTCTGCCCCATCGCACACGGAGAAGGCAATTTCCAAACATCCGAACTCTTTCCTCTTTCATCTTTCATCGCGAACGACCAAATCGCCCTCACCTACATCCACGCGGACGGTTCGCCTGCCAACGGAGAGTACCCCATCAACCCAAATGGCTCCATGCTCGACATTGCTGGGATTTGCAACCCGCAAGGCAACGTGCTTGGACTCATGCCTCATCCCGAAAATCATATCCACCCCCACCAACATCCGCAGTGGACGCGCGGCGTGAAAGGCAACAGCGGGTTGGTGTTATTTGAAAATGGCGTGAGGTACGCAAATCAAATAAGTTAATGTCACCCTGAGCGATAGCGAAGGGTCTCTAAAATAATCGTAGAGATTCTTCGCCGCTTCGCGGCTCAGAATGACAAACAAGAGAAAACATGATCTCAAAAAACGAACTTATAAAACTACTCCCCTTCGCACTTGGCGAAACAAACCTATCCCTGCCTAATAAACAAACGGGCAAAGTCCGCGAGTGGTACGACCTGCCTGATGGCAAACGACTCATCATCACAACCGACAGGCTCTCGGCGTTTGACCGCATTCTGGCAAAAGTCCCATACAAGGGACAGGTGTTGAATCAACTCTCCGCATGGTGGTTCGAGCAGACTAAAGACATCATCGCCAATCATCTCATTTCCACACCTGACCCGAACGCTTCGATTGTCACCACCGTTCAACCGCTGCCCATCGAAGTCATTGTGCGCGGATACATCACAGGCGTCACATCCACTGCCTTGTGGTATCGCTACTCCATCGGCGAGCGGACGATCTACGGCTATGACTTTCCCGAAGGGTTGAAAAAGAATCAAGCCCTGCCTGAGCCGATCATCACCCCCACCACCAAAGGCGGCGAGACAGGGCACGATGAACGCCTAACTTGTGCCGAAGTGACAGAGAAAGGCTTGCTCGATGAAAAGATCTGGGCACAAGTCCAAACCGCTGCACTTGCCATCTTCAAACGCGGACAAGAAATTGCCAATAAAGCAGGTTTGATTCTCGTGGACACCAAATACGAATTCGGCATTGCTCCTGATGGCAGCGTCATGCTCATTGATGAAGTCCACACACCCGACTCGTCCCGCTACTGGAAAGCAGATACCTACGAAGCAAAATTCTATGTGGGCGAAGAACCTGAAAACTTTGACAAAGAATTCGTGCGCATTGCCTATGCCGAAAAAGGCTACCGTGGCGATGGCGAAATTCCGTCCATGCCGAATGAACTCTGGGCAGCCGCCAGTGAACGCTACATCACCATCTACGAAATGCTCACGGGCAAAACGTTTGAACCAGCTGAATATCCTGCTGAATCAAGATTGATAAACAACTTAAAACAGACTGACATTATCAAAGATTTAGCCTTTGACAACACGAAAGAGATTATGCAAAATGCACACACTCTCTGGAATCAAGGTGATGTATTGTTGGCTGGGGAACTTATTGATGCTCATATCCCTAAGAGGAATCGTGCAAAGTGGATGGTTGGAATTCTTGAAACAGTTGCTCCAAAGTTCAAAAAGGATACGAGTATTGATGCTGTTATTGATTTTGCAAAAAATCCTGAAAAGTTTGGAAATGGTGCAGATGGAAATGCCAAAGGAGCGCATGAAGTCGTAGATAATGCAAACAGTATTCCCTATTTGCCAGAGCAGTTTCCACTAACAATTTTCATTCTTGCTGCTTTTGCTGGCAAAGTGATTTACAACGCCCAAAATTTCCCAATGCCTTTTGATCACGATGCAGCTTTGACTGTTTTCGAAATGGCAAGAAAAATGGCAGACAATTTTGAGGAAGAAGAGTTTGCAAGAAGACTCTGGACACATTTATGCCCTGTTGAATTACTTGCACTTGAAAAACAACAGCCTTACTCTAAAGGTTTAATTGAAAGTATCTACCAGTTCAGGACACAAAGATGAATTCATTAATTGCCATCATCATGGGTTCCAAGTCTGATTGGGAGACGATGGAACATGCCACTAAAACGCTCGACCAACTAAACATTCCCTACGAAGTCAAAATTGTCTCGGCACATCGCACGCCTGATTTGTTGTTTCAATTTGCCGAGTCTGCTCATGAGCGCGGCATTGAAGTCATCATCGCGGGCGCGGGCGGCGCGGCACATCTGCCTGGCATGACTGCTGCGAAAACGCACTTGCCTGTGCTGGGTGTGCCTGTCCAATCGAAGGCGCTCAACGGCATGGATTCGCTGCTCTCCATCGTGCAAATGCCTGCGGGCATTCCCGTTGGTACGCTCGCCATCGGTCGCGCGGGCGCGGTCAATGCGGCGTTGCTGGCGGCGTCCATCGTTGCCAACAAGCACAACGAATATCTCGCGCCCCTGCTCGCCTATCGCGCCGCGCAAACCCAATCCGTTTTGGATAACCCCGACCCACGCGAGACTCACGAATGACGAACATCGGCATTTTGGGAGCAGGTCAACTCGGACGCATGCTCGCCCTGGCTGGATACCCGCTCGGACATCGCTTCCGCTTTTTAGACCCCGCTTCGGACTCACCCGCTGGCTTGCTCGCTAACCATCTGGCATTAGGCTACGCGGACGCCTCCGCACTCGAGCAGTTCGCCCATGGCTTGGATGTGGTGACGTATGAATTTGAGAACGTCCCTGTGGAAGCGGCGCGGCATTTGGAAAAATTTGTTCCTGTGTTTCCGCCGTCATTGGCGTTGGAAAAAGCACAAGACCGCTTTATAGAAAAATCTTTCTTTCAAGAGTTGGGAATACCCACTCCTAAATTCACAATCGATCTCAACTCTTCGTTTAGTTTTCCGGCTGTGTTGAAGACTCGCCGCATGGGATATGACGGGAAGGGACAAAGCATTGTCCATTCGCAAGCGGAAGTAGCCGCAGAGAAAGCAGAAGATTGTATTTTAGAAGAATATGTTTCATTTGATCGTGAATTGTCCATTATTGCTGTGCGGAATAAATCAGGCGAAGTGAAGTTTTATCCGCTAATCGAGAATCATCATCGCGATGGAATCTTGCAATTGTCGCTGGTGCTTGGGAATGTTTCGGCGGAATTGCAGAAACAAGCCGAAGAATATGTAACGAGTGTGATGTCTGCGTTGAATTATGTCGGTGTGTTGACGATTGAGTTTTTTGAAAAAGATGGTCGCTTGCTGGCAAATGAAATGGCACCGCGTGTTCACAACAGCGGGCATTGGACGATCGAAGGGGCGGTCACGTCTCAGTTTGAGAATCAGGTTCGGGCGGTGTGTGATGCGCCGCTTGGGAGCACGAGTCCGCTCGGGGCGTGTGCCATGGTCAATTTGGTGGGAACGCTTCCAGATGAGACATCCATTTTAAAGATTGAGGGAGCGCATTTGCATTTGTATGATAAGGCGCCGAGAGCGAAGCGCAAGTTGGGGCACATTACGTTGGTTGAAAAAGATGTTGCGACGTTGAACGAAAAATTAGATGAGATAAGGAAAGTGTATGCTGAATTTTGATGAGTCGCCGAAGGAAGAATGCGGCGTGATCGGGATCTTCGCGCCGAATGAAGATGTGGCGCGTATGACGTTCTTTGGCTTGTATGCGTTGCAACATCGCGGACAGGAAGCCGCGGGCATGGCGGTCGCGGATGGTCAGGTGATGATGATGCACAAGGGGATCGGGTTTGTGTCGCGCGTGTTTACGCCAGAGACCATGGCAGACTTGAAGGGACATTATGCGATCGGGCACACGCGTTATTCGACCACAGGTTCATCGTCGTTGCGCAATGCACAGCCATTTATGATCGAGACCATTCATGGTCCGCTGGCGTTGGCACATAATGGTAATCTGGTTAACTCGGCAGAATTGCGCCATGAGTTGATGCAGCAAGGCGTGGGTTTTTCATCATCATCAGATACGGAAGTGATGACAATGATGCTGGCGCGCAACGGCGGCACGACGTGGGAAGAACGAATCAAGACCGCGATGAAGAAATGGGTGGGCGCGTATTCGCTGGTGATCCTGACTCGTGACTGTGTGTATGCCGTCCGCGACCCGTGGGGGTTTCGTCCGCTGTGTATTGGGTTGCTGCCAAGTGGAGGTCATGCCGTGGCTTCGGAAGTGGGCGCGTTGCAGACCTTGGGTTGCGAAGCCATCCGCGATGTGAAGCCTGGAGAAGTGGTTTCGTTATCGAATAATGCGTTGAAGGTCATGCAAGCGTTGCCATCGGTGACGCCATCGGCGATGTGTGTGTTCGAACATATTTATTTTGCGAGACCTGACCAGACGTGGGATGGGATCAATGTCCATCATGTGAGGCAGAGATTGGGGGAGGAACTTGCAAACGAACTTCTTCACGGATTCACGGACAAAAACGGACTAAAGAACGGACATTCGTTTGCAGATGTGGTGATTCCTGTGCCTGATTCTTCTGTTCCTGCGGCGATTGGGTTTTCGCGGGTGACGGGGATTCCGT
This sequence comes from Anaerolineales bacterium, assembly GCA_023382575.1. Taxonomy (GTDB): domain Bacteria; phylum Chloroflexota; class Anaerolineae; order Anaerolineales; family Villigracilaceae; genus Villigracilis. The sequence continues at coordinate 375 of JAHDWC010000213.1, read as the reverse complement.
ATAACGATGGTTTTATCAAGAATAGATATGTAGGAAGAACGTTCATTGAGCCAACGGATTCTTTGCGTAAGCGCGGTGTGGCGCTGAAGTTCAATGTCATCAATGAGAATGTCCGCGATAAACGCGTGGTGATGATCGACGACAGCATTGTGCGTGGGAATACGACAGGTCCGCTGATCAAGTTGCTGAAGAATGCTGGGGCAAAGGAAGTGCATGTGGCAATTACCTGTCCGCCGATTGCGCATCCATGTTTTATGGGTGTGGACATGGGCAGGCACGAAGACTTGATCGCTCACAATCGGACTGTCGAAGACATCCGCGAGCATGTGGGCGCGGATAGTTTGCACTATCTCTCTGTGGACGGCATGATGAAAG
>JAHDWC010000212.1 GCA_023382575.1 Anaerolineales bacterium | reverse complement strand
TCTTTCTTCGATTTGAGCGGGTCCGACGAAAAGATGCCTGTCACAATCTGATAGCGATCATCGCGCCGCGCCGACTGGCGATGCATTGCACCGATGAATGAGCCCGTCCCGCCGCCGATGACGGCGAGGCGCAGTCTGCGTTCCAACATATCAATTACCGGATTCAACGTCATCTTATTTCTCCTTGGCAAGAAATTCACGAATAGACTTGACAACCAGCTTATGATCTTCCTCTTGCGGCAAACCCGATACGGTGATGGTTCCGATCATCCCTGTCTCCTTGACGATGATGGGGAAGCAGCCGCCATGCGCGGCATATTCACTTTCAGGGATGAGATAACTTTCTTCGATCGTTTTGCCTTTGCTCTTGAGCAATTGCCCCATGTAATAGGAACTGTGTCCAAATCGTTTTACCAGGCGCACCTTGCGCTTGACCCATTCATCATTATCGGCGGATGTACCGTTTAAACTGACGTGAAAGAGCTGCTGCTCTCCATGTGAAATGTCAATGGTTACCGCGAGGTTTTCCCGCATGGCATGTTCCACCATCTGGCGTCCGAGCTGCCAGGCGGTGGTTTCATTGAAATGAGGGAACTGAAGTTCCTGTTCTTCCTGTAACAATTGCTTCAATAGGTCATCCATACGCTTGTCCTTTGGCAACACAATATCTACGAAAACTCAATTCGCTTTTAGAACTGTGTTTTGAAAATGTAGTGATGAAGTCTTTATTGTAGGTAGTACTTGATGCTCAAGTCGTTCGATTACGAACTCTTGGTCTTGTTGTACACATCGAAGAACACAGCGAGTAAGAGCACCAGACCTTTGATGGTCTGTTGCCAGTCGATGCCGATGCCGAGGATGGACATCCCATTGTTCATCACGCCGATCAGGAACGCGCCGACCACTGCGCCGATGACTTTACCCACACCACCACTGGCGGATGCGCCGCCGATGAAACAGGCAGCGATCACGTCCAACTCGAAGCCATCACCCGCTTTCGGGGTGGCGGTGTTGAGGCGGGCAGTCACGATCAAACCGGCGAGCGCAGCGAGGACACCCATGTTCACGAACGTTCCAAACAGCAGGCGCGGCGTATTGACACCGGAGAGGCGGGCGGCCTTTTCATTTCCACCCATGGCGTAGATGCGTCGTCCAATGGTGGTTTGGCTGGTGACAAAGGCATACAGCGTAATGAGGATGGACAGGATGACCATCACGGTCGGGAGACCTTTATACGATGCCATCAAATAGCACAAGCCCATCACTGCAAACGTAATGAAAACATTCTTGGCGACGAATAAATAGAAAGGCAGGACTTCGAAACCATACTTCTGTTGGTTCTGCCTGCCGCGCAAGTCAAGGATGAACAAGACAACGGAGATCAGGACACCGATCACAATGGTTGTGACGTGGAATCCTTCCACTTTGAAGAAATCTGAGATGAAGCCGGAACTGAGGCGCTGGAACTCGGTTGGGAAGGGACCCACCGCTTCACCCTGCAGGATCACAAGCGTCAGACCGCGGAAGATCAACATGCCGGCCAAGGTCACGATAAAGGCGGGGATCTTTACATACGCCACCCAATATCCCTGAAAGGCTCCGATGGCGGCGCCAATGATCAGTGAGACGAAAATGGTGATGCTCCAGTGCATATCCCATTTGACCATCATGACCGCTGCGATCGCACCGACGAAAGCTGCCACTGAACCGACGGACAGGTCGATCCAGCCGGAGACGATGATGAGCAGCATACCCAATGCCATGATAATGATGTAACTGTTCTGTAGAACAAGATTGGTAATGTTCACTGGTTTCATCAAGATGCCATCCGTCGCATACTGGAAGAATAGCATGATGACGATCAGCGCGATCAGCATCCCATATTCGCGGATGTTATTCCTGAAAAGAGTGGTCAGGGTTTTCATTGTTCGATAACCTCTTTTTGAGACATAATAAATTTCATCACGATTTCCTGAGATGCTTCCTTGGCAGGCACCTCGCCGACGATTCTGCCTTCGCGCATCACATAGATGCGGTCACACACGCCGAGGATTTCAGGCAATTCCGAAGAGATGAGGATGATGCCCTTGCCCTCGCTCGCGAGGCGGTTGATGATCGTGTAGATTTCGTATTTGGCGCCCACATCGATCCCGCGTGTGGGTTCATCCAAAATCAGAATATCCGGGTTCGAGAACAACCACTTGCTCAAAACAACCTTCTGTTGATTCCCACCGGAGAGATTCAGCGCCAGTTGCAAAATGCTGGAACATTTGATGTTCAGGCTGTCACGATATTGGGAGGTGACGGTGATTTCCTTCGGCTCGTTCACCACCACGCCTAGATCCGCGATTGCCTTCAGATTGGTCAACGTGATATTGTTCTTGATTTCCTCGATCAACACCAAACCGTATGCTTTGCGGTCTTCAGTCGCATAGGCAATCCCGTTTGCAATGGCCTTGTCGATGGTGCTGATGTCGATCTCTTGACCGTGTTTATAAGCTTGTCCGCTAATGTTCGTGCCGTAGGAACGTCCGAAGATGCTCATGGCAAGCTCGGTTCGTCCGGCGCCGATCAGACCGGCAATGCCTACCACTTCGCCGCTGCGAACTGTCAGGTTGACGTTGTTACTGATCTTGCGATCCTTGTGAAGTGGGTGAGAGGCGTTCCAGTCGCGGATTTCAAAGATGACATCCCCGATCTTGGATTCGCGCGGCGGGAAGCGGTGCGTAAGATCGCGTCCCACCATGCCGCGGATGATGCGGTCTTCGGTGATATTGTCTTTGTGACAGTCGAGGGTCTCGACTGTTGCGCCATCGCGCAGGATCGTGATCGAGTCTGCCACCCGCGAGACTTCGCTTAATTTGTGTGAGATCAAAATGGATGAGATGCCCTGCGCCTTGAATTGCAGCAATAATTGCAGAAGGTTTTCGCTGTCGCTGTCGTTCAGTGAGGCGGTCGGCTCATCCAGGATGAGCAGCTTGACTTCTTTCGCCAGCGCTTTGGCGATCTCAACCAGTTGTTGCTTCCCAATGCCCATATCGGTGATCAGGGTGTTGGGAGATTCTTTTAAACCGACTTTTTCGAGTAACTCCTTGGTCATGGAGATCGACTTGTTCCAGTCGATAATGCCATGTTTGTCCTGCTCATTGCCAAGGAAGAGATTTTCAGTAATGGAGAGGAAGGGGATCAGCGCCAATTCTTGATGGATGATGACCAGCCCTACCTGTTCAGATTCGGTAATGTCGCGGAAGCGGCATTCCTTTCCAAGAAAATAGATTTCCCCGTCATACGTTCCGTACGGATAAACACCGCTCAGCACTTTCATCAAGGTGGATTTGCCCGCCCCATTTTCCCCAACGAGGGCATGGATCTCACCCTGACGTACACTGAAACTAACATTATCCAGCGCTTTTACACCTGGGAATGTCTTGGTGATATTGCGCATTTCCAAAATGACATCAGACATGGTTTCCTGTCCTTGCTTGGAGTATTGGATCGATAAATGATTACTATTCTATCGCTTGTTGCAGAATAACGAAACTCTGTATCGCCGCTTCAAAAAATGATTTCGAGGGAGTACCGGTAAAAGAGGTCTGGAGTGGCTCTGACAAATTGGGTGTGGAAAAGTGTTTCCACCTTTCCACACCCAAAGCGTACTGGTTATTTCAACTGATCGGCAGTGTAATATCCGCTTTCGACGAGATACTTCTCGTAGTTGGTGATATCGACACTGGAGGGGGTCAACAGGTAGGAAGGAACGACCTTCACGCCGTTGTCATAGGTCTCGGTGTCGTTGATCGGCACTTCCTGACCCTTGAGCGCGGCATCCACCATCGCGGCGGTCTGCTTGGCGAGTTCGCGGGTGTCCTTGAAGACGGTGTAGGTCTGTTCGCCGGCGATCATGGCTTTGATGGAGGCGATTTCCGCATCCTGACCGGTGATGACAGGCATGGGCTGGTCAGCGGTACCGTATCCAACGCTCTTGAGCGCGGAAATGATACCGATGGAGAGACCATCATACGGAGAAAGGACCGCGTCCACGCGCTTGTCGGTGTAGTAGGCGCTCAGCAGGTTTTCCATACGAGCCTGGGCAACGATGCCGTCCCAGCGCAGAGTGGAGACCTTGTCCATGCCGGTCTGACCGGACTGAACGACGAGCTTGCCGCTATCGATGTAGGGCTGGAGCACGGACATGGCGCCATCATAGAAATAGAAGGCATTGGTGTCGTCGGGGGAGCCGCCGAAGAGTTCGATGTTGAAAGGACCTTCAGCATTCTTGAGGTCGAGGCCTTCTTCGATCTGGGAGCCCATGATCACACCCACGCCGAAGTTATCGAACGTGGCATAGTAATCAACGTTCTCAGAGTTGACCAGCAGGCGGTCGTAGGCGATCACGAGCACGCCAGCTTCCTTGGCCTTCGCAAGCGCATCGGTCAGGGTGCTGCCGTCGATGGCGGCGATCACGAGCACATCCGCGCCCTTGGTGATCATGTTCTCGATCTGGGCCAGTTGGTTCGGGATGTCATCATCAGCGAACTGCAGGTCAGTATCGTAGCCCATGGCTTCGAATTCCTTGACCATGCTCTCGCCGTCAGAGATCCAGCGAGTGGAAGTCTTAGTAGGCATGGAAATGCCGACCAGTTTCGTCTCGCCTTCACCGGCGTCGCCGCCTGCAGCGGGGGCGCAGCCAGCCAGCACAAGGCTGACCAACACGAGAACTGCCAACAGATTGTAAAGCAATTTCTTGGACATCTTTTTCTCCTTGGTGGATTTTGATTATTGCCAGCGTATTGCTAATGGGTGACAGGACGGGTACTTCAGCACAACATACTCCTGTCTTCAGGGAGCCTACCAGACGCCAGCCAAAACTGGTGGGCAAAACCCTTATGCTCTACAGATAAACTCGCCTAACGATCACCTCCTTCCAATTCCAACGCTTTGTGTTTCGCCAATAAAATCGGACAAAGCGCAGAAGGGAAGATCAAGCCGGTTTTGTACTCTCGCGGATGATCAAGGTGGGTTGGATGAATCTCGATGTGATCACGACAGGCTGATTCTCCTGCCGGGCTTGGATCATCTCTACAATATATTGAATGGCTTGTTCGCCAATTAATTGGGGATTTTGGGAAATAGTTGTAAGAGAAGGATAAAAAAAGGCAGACTCGGGAATACCATCAAACCCAATGACTGCCATCTTTTCAGGAACCTGAATACCCTGCCGGTGCGCCTCGCGCAGAACACTTAATGCCATCTGGTCATTCGCGACGAAGACCGCATCAAGATATGGGAACGAGCTGAGCAATTGAATGAAAGCTTGTTCGCCGCTGGCAGAGGACCAGTTCCCTTCGGTACAGCGATATTCAGAAGCATCCATGCCAGCCTTCTCCAACGTATCACGCCAGCCGCGTTTGCGCTCCTGCGCTTCCCACCAATCCATCGGACCAGAGATATGCGCAATGCGTTTACAGCCGCAATCCAGTAAATGCTGGGTCGCCACGACGGCGCCCTGATAATTGTCTGTGGAGATGCTGGGGACGCCCGACCTCGGCTCCATGGTGAGGAACAGCACCGGCACGGGGGTCGAGGCGAGACGGTTGGTCAGCCAATTTCGATTGCTGCCGATCTGCGGCACCGCCCAGAGGATGCCATCTACCTGACGGGCAAGCAGCGAGTCGAGCACCTCATCGATGCTGTCTGCGGCGAAATCGTCAAGTTCTTTCATCAGCAGCATGTAACCAAGTTGGTCGGCTTTATCGGCAATGCCATTCAAGGTGCGGGAGGGACCTATATATTTCAATCCATAGGTGACGATGCCCAAGGTGTAACTGCGCTGCTGGATGAGGCTGCGGGCGAGGGTGCTGGGACGGTAGCCCAGCTCTTCGACCACTTCTTCGACCCGTTTGCGAGTCTCATCTGACACATACGAGACATTATTGATAACGCGTGAAACCGTCTGCGTGGATACTCTCGCGGCATGGGCTACGTCTTTGATCGTTACGCGTTTCTTGCGGTCAGATAGGGTCAAGGCTGTGTTACCTTTTTGGGTGACATGTTATCGATAACATGTTATCGATAACATAATAGCAAAATCTATAACAAGAGTCAAGAGGCAATTTGTCATCATTCCCAAGTTGACTTTTGGTTATAAAGAGTACCCATATGGGTAAGTGGAAGCGATCCCTATTGAATTTCCACCTGTTTGGTACGAATTATTTTGTCAGATGGTTTAATTCCAGAAGAGGACCTTGAAGCTTGGTTGTGTGCGCGTCAGGGAGATGGTTGGGGTGCGGATGGGGAGTTCACGGTCGAGAAAGGCAAATACATCAGCGAGCATTTTGTGGAGGATGGAAATGTCTTTGAAGGATAGTCGCAGCCCTGAGGCGCCGATCCACAACTCGAAGAAGGTTCCACCTGCGGGTGTCATGCGGCGAAACAAGTGGATGTTGGGACGGGCATTGGGTTTCTGATCCTCTTTCACATATTCGATCAATGAATATAGGTAACGCAGTTCGTTGAGTGAGAGGTGATAAACGCCCTTATCCCAGGCGAGGTGGAAGGTGTTGTGTTCGCAGCGAAA
>JAHDWC010000211.1 GCA_023382575.1 Anaerolineales bacterium | reverse complement strand
AAAAATCCACTCACTCTGAACATTCTCAGAGTTGAAAAGGAGGTGAAGCAAGAGAAATCGTCCGTTAAAGGGAGGAAGCGCACACCGGTAGATTGGCGTCTGTGGTGCACGCTTCCTGACAAGATTGTCTCCATGCACTGGCGGCAACCTGTCATATTTGATTATAACGCCAATATTTCGTTCCATATCTATCCAAATAGGAGAAGAAAATGAATAGGAAATTGCTTTATAACCTTCTGGCTCTTATGGTGCTGTTCAGCCTTGTGTTCTCCGCTTGTGCAGCCCCCGCCACGGAAGAACCTGCTGCCCCGGCAGAAGAGCCTGTTGCCACGGAAGAACCCGCCGCTCCGGTGGAAGAGCCTGAAATGTTAGCCGGGTTGGAATGCGCTCCCAATTGCCAGTATTCTGATCTGGTGGTTGGTTTCCTTCAGACCGGTTCTGAAGGCGGTTGGCGCGCTGCCAATACCGCATCTTTCAAAGAGACAGCCGAACAGTTGGGGGTCACGCTGAAGTTCTATGACTCACAGAATGACCTTGCCAAACAGGTCGCTGGCTTCCATCAATTCATTCAAGACCCCGAAGTGAACGTCATCGTCCTCGCCGCGCTTGAGACGACCGGCTGGGAAGAAGTCTTGAAAGAAGCTCAGGATGCTGGAAAGATCGTAGTCCTGGAAGATCGCCGCATCGACGCTCCCGAAGACCTTTATTTCACTTACATTGGCTCTGACTTCGCTGAAGAGGGACGCAAAGCCGCCGATGAAATGTGCAAACTGCTCGAAGGCAGTGAAAGCAAGAAGGTTTGGGAATTGGTCGGTAACGTTGGTTCATCCGCTGCCAAGGATCGCGGTCAGGGTTTCCGCGAGAAGATGGGCGAATGTGGCATCGAGATCGTCAACAGCCAGACCGCAAACTGGAGCATCACTGAAGGCAAGCAGGTCACTGAAGCTTGGTTGAAAGAATCCAAGGACGTCCAGGGCATCTTCGCTCAGAACGATGAAATGGGTCTGGGTGCAATCGAAGCGCTGAAAGAAGCTGGACTGGTACCGGGCGTGGATGTCAAAATCCTCTCCGTGGATGCGACTGCTGGCGCGTTCAAAGCCATGTTGGATGGCGACCTGAATGTCACCGTGGAATGCAATCCGCTGCTCGCTCCGCAGGTCTATGAAGCCGCCCTCAAAGCCGCCAACGGCGAAGAACTCCCCAAGTGGGTCCCCTCGCAGGAAGGTGTCTTCAGATCGGATGATCCCAATCTGCAAGAGATCGCCGACGGACGCAAGTACTAAGCACCCGTCTACGTTTAGACATAACGCTATCAGTTGAAAGAGATCGATGAGGGGCGGCGTGTGAAGCGCCGCTCCTCACATCACAAAATTTGGATGTCTGCGCATGACTGAAAATAATGTTTCCAATGTTCTCATCTCTATGCAAGGGATCAACAAAGGGTTCCCCGGCGTACAGGCATTAACCAATGTGGATTTCGATTTGCGATACGGAGAAATCCATGCGTTAATGGGCGGCAACGGGGCTGGAAAATCCACTCTGATCAAAGTACTAACGGGCGTTGAACGACCCAATAGCGGCAAGATATTTCTTGAAGGGCAGGAGGTCAGCGTCAAATCTCCGCAACATGCCCAGTCATTGGGGATCAGCACTGTCTATCAGGAAGTAAATTTGTGTCCCAATTTGACCGTGGCAGAAAATATCTTGATCGGCCGCGAACCCATGAAGTTTGGTCGGATCGACTGGAAGGAGACCAATCGTCAGGCGCGGGAAATCCTTCTGCGGATTCTGGGAATCGATATCGATGTGGACCGTCCACTGGGTTCCTATTCGGTGGCGATCCAACAGATGGTGGCGATTGCGCGCGCACTCGAGATCGCCTCGGCGAAGGTATTGATCCTCGACGAGCCGACATCCAGCCTGTCCATCAATGAGACGGAGCAATTATTCCAGGTGATGCGCAAGTTGAAGGGGGAAAACGTGGGGATCATTTTCATCACGCATTTTATTGATCAAGTGTATGAAATCACCGACCGGATCACGGTCATTCGCAATGGGCAGCGCGTCGGAACGTTTGATACGGCGACCTTATCCCGCATGGAATTGATCACAAAAATGGTTGGGAAAAGCATCACTGTCCTCGACGAAATGTCCAAAATAAAGGTCGAGACGGGAAAACATATTAGCAAGGAACTTATCCTTCAGGCAAAGGAATTAGGACAAGCTGGCGCTATTGAGCCCATCGATCTGGAACTGCATTCAGGAGAAGTACTCGGACTGGCAGGGTTGATGGGATCGGGGCGCACGGAAGCGGTCAGTTTGTTATTTGGGCTTGAAACACCCGATAGCGGCGAATTAAGCATCGATGGGAAAAAGGTTGAAAAATTTTCGCCGTACGAATCCATCAAACGTGGACTCGTCCTCTTACCGGAAGATCGAAAAGCCACAGGCATCGTCGATGATCTCACTGTCCGCGAGAATATTATTCTGGCTCTGCAAGCTGGGTTGGGATGGTTTAAATATTTGAGCCTTCAGAAGCAGTATGAAATTGCGGATACATATATCAAGTTGCTTGAGATCGCCACGCCATCCGCTGACCAGCCGGTTAAAAACCTGAGTGGTGGTAATCAGCAAAAAGTGATTCTGGCACGTTGGCTCGCGACGAATCCGAAAGTATTGATCCTCGATGAACCCACCCGTGGCATCGACGTAGGAACAAAAGCCGAAATTCAAAAATTAGTCCTTTCACTGGCGGAAGAAGGCAAAGCCTGCATATTTATCTCTTCCGAACTTGAGGAAGTGATGCGTTGCAGTCACCGCATCGCGGTTCTGAGCGACAAAAAGAAGGTCGGAGAATTTAGCGGCGATGTAGATGAGCATGTGATCATGCAGGCAATGGCAGGTGAATGATGAAGCAGAATAAACTCTCAACATCGTGGAGAAATTTCACAGAAAGCAAACTCTTTTTTCCGTTATTGACTTTGTTCATCATCCTGATCGTCGATCTGATTACCGTCCCCGGTTTCTTTTCCTTTCAGGTTAGAAACGGAAATCTTTATGGAAGTCTGATCGACATTTTACGGAACGCATCCACAGTGATGTTGCTTGCCATCGGCATGACCCTGGTCATCGCCACAGGAGGCGTGGATCTCTCTGTCGGCGCAGTCATGGCTATCGCCGCATCGGTGGCGGCGCTTTTGATGAATCCGTATGTGCTGGCAAAGGAACTTCCCCCCAACTTAATGCAACTGATCAACGATCCGCACTTCACTTATCAGCCGCTTTGGATCGTCATTTTGGTCACGTTGTTTGTTGCCACCCTCTGCGGTTTATGGAACGGACTGCTCGTTGCCTACATCCGAATTCAACCGATGGTCGCCACCCTCATCCTGATGATCGCCGGACGCGGCATTGCTCAATTAATCACGAACGGAGTGCGGATTCAAATCTTCTACGAGCCGTATGCCTTTATCGGACAAGGTTGGATGATCCTCCCGTTCTCGTTATATCTCGTGGTTGTCGTCTACGCCATCGCCTGGGTATTGACGCGTCGAACTGCCATTGGGCTGTTCATTGAATCTGTGGGCATTAACTTCCGCTCGAGTTTTTTCAGCGGCATCGACGAGAAGAAGATCAAACTACTTGCCTATGCTTTCTGCGGATTTTGCGCCGGGTTGGCAGGGCTTGTCGCCAGTTCCAATATCAAGACATCAGATGCGTTCAATCTGGGAATGAACCTTGAGCTGGATGCGATCCTCGCGGTTGTCATCGGCGGGACGGTAATGGGCATGGGTGGACGTTTCTCCCTGCTTGCGAGTCTCATCGGCGCGGTTGTCATTCAGGCGATCACCACTTCCATGTATGCGATTGGCGTCCCGGCCTTTGCGTTGCAAGCCATCAAAGGCGTCGTGGTGATCCTGGTCATCTTGCTGTATTCGGAACAAGTTCAGGTCTTCTTCCGAAATCTAAATCTGCGGAAAGAGGCTTGATCATGCTGAAAAAAATTGGTGCCTTTCTTTCCCGAAATCAACGCTTTCTGCCATTAACAGGGACAGCATTGCTTGCCCTTATCGCGTATGGGATCGGAGCGATATTCTATCCGGGCATGCGAGATTTGCAAGTCTTCCTCAATATCTTCCGAAGCAACACCTTCTTATTAGTCAGCGCAGTAGGCATGACGTTTGTGATCATCTCCGGCGGGATCGACCTTTCCGTGAGTGGTGTCATCGCCCTGACGACCGTCGTCGCTGCGGCGCTGATTCGAGATGGCTGGAATGCCTGGCTCGTCATCCTGCTCATGCCAGTCATGGGAATGGTGTTGGGTACGATCATGGGAAGTTTCATCGCATACATGAAAGTCCAACCATTCATCGCCACATTGGCGGGATTATGGTTTGCGCGTGGAATGTGCTTCTTCATCAGCGATGATGCGATTGCAATTGACAACCCGGTGTATCGCTTGCTCGGTCAGACCAAGATCTTGATCCCCGGTTTAATGGAACTTTCCATAATGCAGGGACGTTCCGCTCCTTATGTTTCCATCCCGGTGGTGGTTGCCTTTCTCATCCTCATCATTGCCATCTACATGGCACAGTTCACCCGCTTCGGGCGGACTGTCTATGCCATCGGCGGTTACAACGGCGCCAATGAACAGTCTGCCCGTTTGATGGGCTTGCCTGTAAATCGCACCAAAGTATTAGTCTATACGCTCAGCGGATTTTGTTCCGGGCTGGCAGGCATATTATGGAGCATATTCGTCGGTTCCGGTCATGGCTTATACGCGACAGGCTTTGAAATGGATGTCATTGCCTCGGTGGTAATGGGCGGCACGATGTTGACCGGCGGCGAAGGATATGTCTTCGGTACATTGTTTGGCGTCTTGATCCTTGGCATCACGCAAACCCTGATCCAATTCAACGGCTCGCTCAGCTCCTGGTGGACGAGAATCGTCATCGGCGTTCTCACATTCATCTTCATTGGTGTGCAAAGCCTTTTAGTTTCGAGGAAGGGAGGGACTCAACGACAGGCAAAACAGGAGGGTTCAAAAGCAAATACAATGCGCAATCGAAGATGGGTACTCGGTGGCGTAATTCTAGTAGTAGCTTTGACCGCCCTTGTCGTTAGCCTGACACGACAAACCGAAAGCGCCTCTACCACTACCACTCAAGCTGCTTCGTGTACCCTCAAACCTTTCCGTCAGGAAGTGGCGGCGGAGTTCATCAAGGATGGAGCCGTCATCGCCTATGAGCGCAACGGTGGACCCAATTGCATCGACGAGATCTATGCCATCTATCCAGATGGGCGAATCGTTGGTGATAATGGCGAAGACCGGGTCGAAGCGCAAGTCTCACCCGAAGATGTGGATAACCTCATTGCGGGCATTGTTGGATACAAATGGTTCACAGATGAAATGTATAACACCTGGCATACTCCCTGCGGACAATGCTATGGCTACTATCTGACTGTGATCAGCGACGGCGAGGAAAAGACAGTGAAGGGCGTAGATGGCGGCACAGATGCCCCCGCCGATTACTGGCAAGCCATCTCGCTTGTAAAAGGTATCGTTCCAAGGTTTATTCCTTAGAAACCAGATGCGTATGAAAAAGATAATTGTTCCACTTCTTCTAGTATATGTCTTCTTCACCCTCGGGTGTGTTTATATCGTTTTACCCGAAGACCTGGGTACCACTGAAACAACTCAATCTTCAGGCTGGTCCGCAATCGTCACCAACATTGAAGAGTCCGAGTCGGGTGGGCTTCACATTGATCTCGCCATCCGCAATGACACAGGCGATTGGAGCGCCATGAAAGCCGTCGATGGAAAACCCGCTTCACTCAGCGCAGGAAGCGAATCCACAAATTGTGATGTCGTCTTCGTCGGGACGGGTGGTCATCGCCTTGCACCAGGATTTCAGATGCGCGGCTATATCGCTGGCACAAAAGCCGAACCCGTAACTCAATCGATCTATGTCGAATGCGAAGACGCAGAACTCACATCGGATGCAATGCTTTCACTGGACTATAGTTACGTCACCGGGCAATACAACTATTATGAGCCTGACAAAAACAAAGTGGACGATACGCTGGAGATCAGTCTCAATGAAGTTGTACAAGACCTGGAATACCCCATTGCAGATGTTGCGGACGGATTAATCCAAGCGCCTGATACGGAAATCATTGCCTTGAACAAAGTCCTGCTCACACTTGCAGATGTTCAACGCACCGACACCGGACTTCAATTCACATGGCACACGAGTAATCCGGGCGAGTATCCATCCTATGTTCATGTGGGCAATCCGCCCGTGATCGGCAATGACGGGATCTTGTACGGCTTTTATGAAACGCCCGATATTGTTTCAGTACCGATCACACCCGCTGGCGATAAAGCCGAATGGTCGACAGAAGTTGCAGTGCCACAAGATGTCCAGGGGCTCTATATCATGCTCAGTGTAGAGTCGGGCAAGGCACGGCTCTTTGCAAATTATGCCGTTGATATTACAGATAAATGATTAATTCCTCAAGCGAGCAAGGAGACAAGATTATGATCGATGTACAATCCCAAGAGATCTGGATGATCACAG
>JAHDWC010000210.1 GCA_023382575.1 Anaerolineales bacterium | reverse complement strand
CCGGTTTGATGGTTTCAAGCACTGGATTTTCAAGTTTGCTTTTCAGTTCATCAAGCGATGCCGCATGGATTGCGAGACGATGTTCGAAGTGCGTGCGGGTTGTGTTGGCAGTGAAAGCGAGGTCGCGTAATTCGTGATGCGTGATGCGTAATGATTGGGCGAGTTCGAGGAGGGCGTTTTCTGATTTGGCGGAGAGAGTGAGAAGGTGGCGCGGACGTTCGGGTCTTTCCTCGGATTTTTCGTTTTCGACCAACGGCGGATCAGAAATTATGATGTGCGCATTCGTGCCGCCAAAACCGAAGGAACTGATACCCGCAAAACGCGGTTGGTCGCGGCGTTTCCATGGGCGGAGGTAGGTTCCAATTTCGAGGCGCGAGTCTTCGATGGAAAGATACGGGTTGATCTCTTTGACATGCAAATGCGGCGTGACGGCTTCGTTCTGCAATGTCAGCACCGACTTGATCAAACCTGCGATCCCCGCCGCCGATTCCAAATGTCCGATATTGGTTTTCACGGAACCGATCAACACCCGGTTGGTTGATTCGCCGTCATCGAGCACGGCGCGGAGCGAAGCGATTTCAATTGGGTCACCGAGCGGTGTGCCTGTGCCATGCGCTTCGATGTATCCAATTTGATGCGGCGTGACCTGCGCGTCAGACAGTGCCTGACGGATGACATCCTGCTGGGCGAGTCCGTTCGGGGCGGTCAAGCCGTTACTGCGTCCATCTTGATTGACCGCCGAGCCGCGGATCAACGCGAGGATGTTATCGCCATCGCGCAAGGCGTCTGATAACCGTTTGAGGATGACCACTCCGCAGCCTTCACCGCGCACGTATCCATCAGCGCCTGCGTCGAATGTTTTGCAGCGTCCATCAGGCGAGAGCATACGCGCTTGGGAAAAGGTGATGGTCAATTCGGGGGTGAGGATGAGATTCACACCACCCGCCAACGCCAAATCTGATTCGCCGCTGCGCAGACTCTGACACGCCAGATGCGCCGCCACCAACGACGATGAACACGCTGTGTCCACTGCCATGCTTGGTCCGCGCAGGTCATAGAAATAAGAAAGTCGATTCGCGGCGATGCTGTGCGCATTGCCTGTCCCGGCGTAGGCGTCGATGCGTTCGGGGTCGTCGAATTGCAGGCGCGAGTAATCGTAACTGCTGATACCAACAAAGACACCGGTGCGAGTCCCAGCCAAGGTTTGCGGCGGGATGAAGGAATTCTCCAACGCTTCCCAACTGACTTCAAGCAGGAGGCGCTGTTGCGGGTCCATGCGGGCGGCTTCACGCGGAGAGATGCCAAAGAACGCCGGGTCGAACAAATCCACGTCAGCGAGGAAACCACCCCAACGTGATGTGACCTTCCCCGGTGCAGCGGATTCGGAGTGGAGCGCGTCCACATCCCAGCGGTCAGCAGGGACTTCACTGACAGCGTCCACGCCTTTCTTTAATAAGGTCCAAAATTCTTCGGGATTGCGCGCACCCGGAAAACGGCAACTCAAGCCGATAATGGCAATCGGATCTTTGACAAATCTCGAAGCGGGTTGAGCCGGTTGCGATTTTGCGGCTTTTTGTTTGGTCGGCGTTGACCCGTTGGCAAGATGCTTCGCCAACAATTCGATGGTCGGATAATCCCACGCCAATGTCGGCGAAAGTTTTTTATCGAGGAAAATTTCCAAGTCACCGGTGAGGCTGACAGCTTGCACCGAACCGAGTCCGTAATACGTGAACGGTTGACGCGGATCGATGGCTGTTGAATCCATTTCGAGCATGGAAGCAATGCGAGTGACAAGCCACGATTGAATCTGCACAGAAGAAATCTTTTCCTCGCCGACTCGCTGACTCGCTGACTCGTTGATTTTCTTCCTCGCTGACTCGCCGACTCCCCTACTCTCCCCTACCACCTCCAACTCACCATTCAAAAACGCCGCTTTGCACGCATGACGTTGTATCTTTCCGCTGGAAGTTTTAGGGATGCTCATCGGTTTGACGAGCACGATGGCGAAAACTTGCAGGTCATGTTTTTCGGAGACCGCCTGACGAATGGCAGATGCCACTTCGTCCACATTCGCACTCCTGCCCTGACGAGTCACTTCCTGAACAATGACGAGTTTTTCCTTGCCGTCATCGGTCACGGAGAATGCCGCCCCGCCGGATTGCTGTAACGCAACATGAGACGACTCAACGGTCAATTCGATATCCTGGGGATAATGATTGCTTCCATGAATAATGATGAGGTCTTTGAGACGCCCAGTGACGAAGAGTTCGTCGTTGTGCAAAAAGCCCAGGTCGCCGGTTCGCAAAAACGGACCTTCGCCTGTATCGGCAAGGTGAGCATGGAAGTGGCTTTCAGTTTCTTCTGGCAGACCCCAATATCCCTGCGCCACACTCGGACCGGAGATCCAAATCTCACCGACTTGATCGGGTTCACAACGTTCCAAGGTGATCGGATTTGCGATGACAATTTTTTGATCAATGATGGATTTGCCGCAGTTGACCATTGTCAGCGCACTGGCTTCATCGGGTGAAGTATGCGCTACCAGATCACGTTCAAGAGACTTGCGGTCAACGGTTAGGTAACGCGGTTCGGCTGGACCGACACTGCCGGAAACAAGCAGTGTACTTTCCGCCATCCCAAAACACGGGTAGAACGAACTTTTTCGAAAACCACAGCGCTCAAAGGTCCGAGCGAAGCGCTCGAGCGTTTCAGGGCGGATCGGTTCCGCTCCACAAAACGCCAGCGACCAGGAACTTAAGTCCAGCGTGTCGATCTGTTCAGATGTGATCTTATCCACGCACAAGTCATAAGCGAAGTTAGGCGCGCCGCTCGTTGTTCCTTTATAACGGCTGATGGCGTCGAGCCAGCGAAAGGGGCGCTGCAAAAACGAAACAGGCGACATCAATGTAGATGTGCCATTGATATACATCGGCTCAAGAATGCCACCGATCAGCCCCATATCGTGGTAACTCGGCAGCCAAAAAACACCCGAAGCACTCTCGTCAATTTGGAAGCCGTGACGAATGGCTTTCAAATTATGCATGAGGTTGCCATGCGTGAGCATCACACCTTTAGGTTGACTGGTGGAGCCGGATGTATATTGAAGGAATGCGAGTGTTTCAGATGAAATATTCGGATGACGCCACTCCGCCTCCAACCCCGCCGGGACCTGATCGCTGTTTAACCAATGCAATGCCTTCAAGTCGGGCGTGTGCTCAAAGCGTTGTTCGATGTTATGGAGGATGGCGGAGGTTGTGATGGCGAAAGTCGCTTGTGAATCTGCGACGATGGACTGGATGCGAGGAACGGGGCGAT
Source organism: Anaerolineales bacterium (assembly GCA_023382575.1). Lineage (GTDB taxonomy): Bacteria > Chloroflexota > Anaerolineae > Anaerolineales > Villigracilaceae > Villigracilis. The sequence goes on along the minus strand of JAHDWC010000210.1, from coordinate 3,318 downwards.
TCAAACGCGGCGGGTAGGCCGGGACAGCAGTCACTCCGGCGTAGAGACAGCCGAAAAATGATGCGATGTAGTCCAACCCTGGCGGGTAGAGCAGAAGCGCCCGCTGCCCGCCCGCGCCAAAACTTTCGAGCCACGATCCGATGGCACGTGCGCGGCGATCTAATTCCCCGTAGGTGATTGTGACAATATCTGTTTCGTCATCTTGAATAAAGCGATAAGCAAGTCGGTCGGGATGTTGATGCGCTCGAGCCTGCAAAAGGGTTAACAAGGTGTCGAACGACGATGTTGGTACCAGGTGAGACAGATTATTCATGATAATTTCTACCTAGTTTCTAAGAATAATTTTCAAGTTATAACACAAAAGATTTCTTTGGATACTTGCCCAAAAGTGCGATATTTGTACTAATACGAGCAGGATAGCCCACCCCATGACCTTTGGATGACTTCGCCTAGTCGGCGATTCTTGACATGGTCTCTTTAAAAACGGTATAATTTTTACTATTATTGTACGATTTGTAATATTTATTATTCTTCTCAGGGGGAGCGTCTTTAAATTTAACTTGATGGCAATGAGATGTGTGCATGGTACGTATTCCAGCAATTAAGGAACCGACTCGTGGACCAATCAAGCAGTTTCAAATTGACCTTGATCAACAACCAAAGCAGCGATCCTTCCAAGGAGTTCGAGCTGATCAAGTCGGAGATCATCATCGGGCGGGACGATGGAGTGGACATTGTCATTCCAACGCCGGCGGTTTCGCGCCGTCATGCCAAGCTCTCGATGGAGGGAAATGGGTATGTGCTGGAAGATCTGGGGAGCAGCAACGGGACATTCGTCAACGGGGAAAGATTGCGCGGACGCAAAGCGCTTCACGCAGGTGATGAGATCAAACTAGGGCAAGCCATTACATTAGCATACTCTGCCCCGGTAACAGAAGAAGAATCTCAAAAGACTGTTATGCGCTCATCGCCGGTTAAGGCATCGCAGCCGGCGCACATGATGCAAACCACCATTGGCGAAGCACCCATTGTCCGCTCGGGCGTGCCAGCGGGACCGCCGCAACTCCTTGTGACGATTGCGGGTGAAAATCAACAAACCCATACACTGAAAAATCAAGTTGTCACGCTCGGCCGCGTGGAAGGTAATGACATAGTCATCCCTTCGCCGATCGTGTCAAGCCGCCATGCCAAGCTGGAAAAGATCGAGGGCGGATACAAACTCACTGTTTTCCCCGAAGCAAAGAATCCAATCTTATTTGAGGGACGCCCAATAGAAGGGACGCGTGAGTTACGTCATGGTGACCTGCTGCGCATGGGCAGCCTTGACCCTGGCATGATGGTTACGATCAGCTATCAGGTCCCGGGAGAAGCGTCGCAAGAACTTGAGCAGGAAATCACCTTTGGGGCAAATTCCCTCATCCAAATTGGACGCGACCCAAGCAATGACGTGGTCATTTCATCGCCCAACGTTTCACGTTTCCATGCGCAACTTGAGCGTGTCGGTCAACGGTATCGCGTGGAAGATCTGCGCAGCTCGAACGGAACCTTTGTCAATGGCGAGCGCATCGAAGGCTCGATCTGGCTCAAGCCGGAAGACACCATTCGCATTGGGCAGCATCGCTTCGTCATGGGCAGAGACCAACTCGTCAAATATGATGACAGCAATGGCTTAAGAGTCGATGCGATCAATTTGAACAAGTGGGTACGCAAAGACCTGAACATCCTGCAAAATATTTCAGTGTCGTTCAAGCCGCGTGAGTTCATCGTCGTCGTCGGGCAAAGTGGCGGCGGAAAATCCACCTTTGTCGATGCGGTGGCGGGATATCGTCCTGCTACGCCGCCTTCGCGCGTCCTGGTTAATGACATCGACATTTATTCACACTTCGATGCGGTCCGCAACGACATTGGTTTCGTGCCGCAAAAAGACATCATCCACATGGAGTTGACGATCTATCAGGCATTGGATTATGCCGCACAACTGCGCATGCCGGCCGATACAACCGCCGAAGAACGCAACAAACGTGTGATGGAAGTGCTGGCAGATTTGGATCTCACCCATCGCAAGGATGTGCAGATCAGCGGCTTGAGTGGCGGCCAACAAAAGCGCGTCTCCATTGGCGTGGAGTTGATCACCAAACCGGGGCTTTTCTTCCTCGACGAGCCAACCTCCGGCTTGGACCCTGGAACTGAAACCGCGTTGATGCAATTGATGCGCCGCCTCGCCGATCAGGGACGCACAATCATCCTCATTACACATGCTACCAAGAACGTCATGCTGGCAGATAAGGTCATCTTCCTCGCTCGTGGCGGTTATCTCGCTTGGTTCGGTCCGCCGGATGAAGCGTTGGCGCATTTCGATCAATATCGCTCCGAGCGTGATCGTCGCGCCGGGAAAATCGAGTTCGACGAAATCTACGCCATTCTCGACGATCCCAACAAAGGCAAAGCCGAAGATTGGGCGAATCGTTACCGCCAAAGCAAAGCGTACCTTGATTATGTCGCCATGCCACTCAAAGATAAGATGGCGGCAGAAAAAGTGCCAACCGTCCGCGACCCCGGCAGAACGTTACAAAAAGGCGCTGTCTCCAATAAACAAATCTCATCGCTGAGACAGTTCTTTATCCTTTCAGCACGCAATATCAAAATTCTCACCCGCGACAAATTCGCACTCGGATTGATGCTGGCAACAGCCCCAATTGTCAGCTTGTTGGATGTGGTCCTCTCGCTGGTGATGGGACGCAATCCCTTCAGCTTCAGCGATGGCGACATGGCACAAGTCCTCATCACCACCTTCCTGCTGACCATTTACGGCATCATGGTTGGCGGCATCTCGCAGATGCGTGAGATCGTCAAAGAAGCGGAAATTTACAAACGTGAGCGGTTGGTCAATTTAAAGATTCTGCCGTATGTCATGTCAAAGATCTGGGTGGCGGCGCTGTTGGCGTTCTATCAGGCGGCGGCATATACCGTCGTGCATTATCTTGCCTTCGACATGCCCGGCGGCGCATTGGAATTTATGCAGGTCTACGTCACGATGACATTGGCAACTCTGGCAGGCATGTTGCTGGGACTCTTCGCCTCTGCGCTCGCACCGTACGCCAGTTCCGCTCCATTGCTGGTCATCATGCTGATGCTGCCACAGATCGTTCTGGCAGGTGCATTGATTCCCGTCCCCGGTTTTATCAGCGCACCGATCTCTGCCCGCTGGGCGTTTGAGGCGTTGATGGGCATTACCGGTCCGGGTTCGGATGTGGCGAAAGACCTATGCTGGGAACTTCCCCCCGATGTCCGCAATGCGATGACTTTGGAAGACAAACT
>JAHDWC010000209.1 GCA_023382575.1 Anaerolineales bacterium | reverse complement strand
GGACGGTCATCGCGGGTGTACAGTCCGCGGTTGGAAAGATCGGAAAGCGACGCCCAGAAATTCCAAAGCGGCAGGTTGAATTCTGCCGAGAGCAATGCCATATCGCGGTTGACGCGATGATCCAGTTCGCGATTGTCTGCTTTGGTGGCAAGAATGGGGACGACGCCTTCCGCAATCAACTGGTTGATGATGCGCCGCAGATATTCCGTGTTGCGTGATTCGAAATGGGAACCGATCTGAATGATGACAAACGATGGACGATGAACGCGCAATTCACAGTCCACGGGCGTTTCGCCGAATCCGCAGCCATATTGACCTCGATGCCACTGATCCCATAATAACGCGCCGGGTGTGGTGCCATCCTGCGCAGTAGAACTTTCACGGTTGAACGAGCCCTGAAAATGCGCCACAGTCTCTTGCAACTCAATTGGCAGGCTCGCTACAAGTTCCTCATCCGTTTCAAAGACGCCAAAAAATTCGCCCGGTCGCGCCTGACAATCGCCAAAGATGGAAAATGCGTGCGGGTCATTGCCAAGCGACTGCCCCAGCAAATAAATATCACGGATGCTTTCGTCCGGCTCAGGCAGGATCGGCAAGCCCATCCAATCATTGACGATGGCGGTCTCAGAGGGAGTTTCAGATTTCGATATGGATTTTGTGGGAGAACCAGATGGACTGGGTTGGGTGGATCGACTTTCCGCCGCGCGAGTATCCGTCGCTTCAGGCGTGACGGTGAGAGTCTGCTCTGCTGATGGAGTGTCATACCTTGGAGTTGGGACGAGGCGCGCAGGCGTATCCGTTGCTGAAGCGGTGGCGGGCGGCGCGACTTGCTGTCCGCAGGCGGTGATGAAAATGATAGGGATAAGAAAAAATCTCAGTCGCAGAAAACTCATAAAGGAAGTTGGGATGCGCTTGTGTCATAAGGCGCGGTCACGATTTGCAAGGTAATTCTTGAAGACGTTTCCACCCATCACAAGGGTGAGGATGAAGACTTCCATCAGGAACAACCCGCCGATCAGATATGCGACCCACCAAAGCGGCGACTTGTGATAGTCGAAACTGGGCTTGCCGCTGCGGAAGAGTCCGCGCAGTTCTGTGGTTTGTCGTTCCACTGGCGAAGCGTCGGTGTAGATTTCGGTCAGCGGCGTGTAAGAGCCATCGGCACGGATGAGCTCTGTTCGATAGGAACAACCATCCGAGCAGCCATCGCTGACAGTGGTAACATCCACGATTTGGTCCACTTCACGTTTGAAGGTGGGAATTGTATCAAACAACAAGGTTTGAAGCGTACAGGTATAGGTCTGGTCGGTTTGACGCACACACTGCATGTCTGTACCGTTAAGAAAGAGGACTGCGAAGAGGGCGGCGAACGCCACGCTGCTGGAGAGGATCAGAAGGTAAATGAGGATTTTTTGCATGGCGCTATTGTATGAATCCTGCGTCTGGCGGCAATCGCCGATTTATCCTACAGCCACTCGCTGGCAAACTTCAAAATGCGCGGACGGATGTAAAACGCGTATGGGTCTGCCTGCGGACGTTTCTCCTTGATCAGATCCATGGCCGCCAGTGGGTCATGTCCCTGCGCGATGAGGATGCATGCTCCCATCGTCACGCCGCGATGAATGCCATGTGCGCAATGAGTGTAAACCTTGCCTCCCTTTTGGATCACATCCAAAGCGGCGCGTGCTCCACGCATCAACGAGCGGACGGGTATCCATATCAGCGGCGAATCAAACGTTGGGAGCCAGAGTCGCTCCATGGGAGTCGGATGCGGGTCATAATACGGCATGCGTTCAAAACGCATGTTGATGACCAGTTGCACGCCCAAGTCACGCAATCCATCATAGTCTGCAGATGAAGGTGTCGTGCCGATAAACAGGTCGTTTGTGATTTTGGAAAAATTCATGCGCCAGCCTGCTTTGCCAATGCGATTGCGCCCAGCACGCCGGAACGATTGCCCAGCCCTGGATTGACGATGAAGGTCTCAATATGTTCAAGGATGATCGGTGATTGGATATAGCCGTTGATCAGCTCGCGCGTCCGCGCCCGGACCTTGGACAATAGATGTGGAACCGAGCCGACGCCACCGCCGAGGATGATGCGTTGCGGCGAGAGGGTCAAGGTGTAGTTGGTGAGTGCCTGCGCGACATATTCCGCTTCCAAATCCCAGGCGGGATGCTCTGCTGAAAGCGTTTCACCCGGCTGCCCCCAACGCTTTTCCATCGCGCCGCCGCACGCCAACCCTTCAAAACAATCGCCGTGAAATGGACACGTCCCTGCAAATGGGTCTTTGTCTCGATCATGCCGGAGCAAGATATGTCCCATCTCAGGGTGGATGAGCCCATGCAGAAGCTTTCCTTCCACGTAGGCGCCGCCACCAATGCCCGTACCAATGGTGAGATAAATAAATGTTTCAAGTTCTTGTGCCGCGCCCCAGCGCCATTCGCCCAAGGCCGCGCCGTTGACATCTGTATCAAAGACGATGGGAATATCAAATGCGTCTTTCAACATGCCGACGACGTTTGCATTCGTCCAACCGGGCTTTGGGGTAGGCAGGATATGTCCGTACGTCGGCGAGGCAGGATTTGGATCAAGCGGACCGAAGCAGGCAAATCCGATGGATGCGAGCTTGCCAAACTTCGCTTCCTGCTCGTGGAAAAATTTAACAACACGCGAGAGCGTTTCTTCGGGAGAAGTGGTTTCAACACGGATTTCAGCGCGCAGGTCATTGGGGCCTGTGCCAACCGCACAGACGAATTTTGTCCCACCACCTTCGATGGCGCCATAAAGAGGTTCGTTGTTCATTGAGTCTCCAATCCCGCCTATTGTACGAGCAAAATTTATTTCTTAGGAAGTGGTGCGTTCCCTTCTCCAAGCTGAGTCACTTCCACCCACAGGGACGAAGCAAGTTCGTAACCGATCAAATGATCGTGTGGCTTCATCTGCAAGCGCAGCGGACCCTTGAACGGTGCACAACTTAACAAATGGAATTCTTTGCCGGGAATGAGTCCCAGCTCGCCGATGTAGCCCAACTTTTCCATATCATGGGTGCGGACGCGACTGATGACGCAATCGGAACCGGAAGGCACATCGATAAGCGGTACATCGTTGACGACAGGCATGACGCCGTCTTTGGAGGGAATCGGCTCACCATGCGGACAGCGTGTGGGATGCCCCGCCAACTCATCCATGCGATCTTCGATCTCGTCATTCACGCCCTTCTCGAACACATCCGACAGATCATGGGCAGATGCCCAATCATATTTCATTACTTTGACGAGAAACACTTCTGTCAGGCGGTGGCGGCGCAGGGATGGCATGGCGATCTTTTCGCCAGTTTCGGTCAGGCGCACACCGCGATAAGGCTCATGGACAAGATAGCCCAGATTTTGCAGGCGTTTAACCATCGTTGAGATGGCTTGCGCAGACGACTCCACGTGTGAACTGAGAAGCGAAAGGGGCACCTGCTCATGGTCTTGTTGCAGGCGGTAGATTTCTGCGGCATAACGTTGCATTGCGGGGCTGACGGACATACAGTGCGAACTCCAAATTTTCAACCTGGTTGAAAATTGTTTTCAACCGGATATAGGTAAAATTTAATACAAATATCTAGATTATTCAAATCGCCGAAATTATACTACGCCCTGTTAATTACAGATAAAAGCTACCAAATATATCTGTTCAAAATAACCTTTAGGAGTCTTATCCAATGCAATTCGTGAAGAAACTTTTTATCCTCCTGTTCGTGCTGGCATTTGCCGTCAGTGCGTGCGGCGGAAACACTGTCAGTGAGGAACCTGCCGAAGTTGCGGAATCCACTGAATCGGTCAGCGAAGAAGCGACTTCTGCTCCGGCGGAAGAATCCGTCGAAGAGAAGGAAGTCTTTGGTGATCTGGTCATTTATTCCGGTCGTTCCGAGCCGCTGCTCCAGCCAGTTATCGATGCGTTTCGCGTTAAGTATCCGGATGTGAACGTGCTGCTCAAAGCCGGCAGCAACAGCGAGCTGGCGAATGCGTTGATCGAGGAACAAGCCAACCCGCAGGCGGATGTGTTCGTCACAACTGAATTGCTCACGCTTCAGTCGCTTACGGTGGAAGGTGTGTTTCAGTCGTATGCACCCATCGGCGTGGATCAGATCCCCGCGGAATTTATCGGTGACGGAAACGCATGGACCGGGCTGACCCGCCGTGTGCGCGTCATCATGTATAACAAGGATTTGGTTTCCGAGGATAAAGTGCCCGCTTCGATCTTCGATTTGACAGATCCCAAGTGGCAGAGTCAGGTCGCCGCTGCGGGCTCGACCAATGGCGGAATGCAGGCGCAGGTGGCTGCGATGCAGCAATTGCTCGGCGACGAAGCTACTGAAGAATGGCTGACCGGTTTGATCGCAAACGAAGTGACGTTCTTCGGCGGTCACACGGACGTCCGCAAGGCGGTTGGTGCGGGTGAATTCAAACTTGGTTTGGTCAATCACTATTATTATTACCTGCAACTCGCGGAAGGCAGTAATGTCGGCGTGATCTATCCCGATCAGGGTGAGGGACAGGTTGGGTTGTTCTCCAACGCAACTGGGGCAGCTGTGGTAAATGGCGCGCAGCATCCCGAAGCGGCGCAGGCATTTTTGGACTTCCTCGTTTCGGAGGAAGGTCAGAAGTTGTTCGCGGAGCAGAATTATGAATATCCACTGCGCGCCGATGTAGCGTTGAAGGAAGGTGTCCAGCCGTTGGACGGATTCCGACTCGCGGATGTGAACGTGGTGGAAGCCGCAGCAAACTTCGATGCGATGTTTGATCTAATCGAACGTGTCGGTTTGCCGTAATCTTTTTCGACCACAAAGGGAACAAAGGGTCACAAATATTTTTGTGCCCTTTGTGGTAAATAAACCCTGCTAAAATGGTGCGCGGACGCCAATGGAAATAACCCGCACAAACTTAACCTTTCAAAAGATACGTTCCAAGATCAGCCCGCGGCTTGCCATAGCTGCGGGCTTGGTTGCTTTATTTGTGGTGGTGCCGCTGATCTATCTTTTCGTCCGCGCGGCAGGCGCTGAAGCGGATGCATGGCAGCGCCTGTTTCAAACTCGCATTTGGAAATTATTCGGCAACACACTGTTATTGGTCTTCGCTGTGACGAGCGGCGCTTTGGTCACTGGCGTGAGCATGGCTTGGTTCACCGAGCGGACGGATGTGCCGGGGAGAAATATTCTGCGTTGGCTACTAGCCATGCCGCTGGCGATTCCCGCCTATATCGGCGCGATTGTCCATTTGGCATTGCTGCGTCCACGTGGCGGATATGTGCCACAACTGCTGGAACAGATCTTCGGTCAGCCCGTGACCACACCCAGCCCGTTCGGTTTTTTCGGGGCAGCGTTTATTTTGACCCTGTTCACCTATCCCTATGTCTATCTATTGAGCGGAGCGGCATTCCGCTCGCTGCACGCCTCGCTCGAAGAAGCCGCGCGGACCTTTGGACGCACTCCGTTGCAGACTCTCTTTCAGGTAACGTTGCCCGCTCTCCGTCCCGGTCTTACTGCTGGCGCGTTGCTCGTGGCGCTCGACATTCTGGCGGAGTATGGCACGGTGGCGTTGCTTCGTTACGAAACGTTCTCCTCGGCGATCTTTGTCCAACTCTCCGGGCGGTATGACCGTTCTGCCGCATCCATCTTGAGCTGTATCCTCGTCACGATGGCGATCCTGTTTTTGTGGGGCGAGTTACGCTTGCAGGGACGCGCGCGCTTCACACAGCTGGAAAGCAACTGGCGACCCGCTCCCATCACGCCGCTGGGACGTTGGCGCATCCCTGCCTTTCTGCTCGTGTTTGGCGTCGTGTCTGCCAGTTTGCTCCTGCCTGCGGGCGTTTTGCTGACGTGGAGCATTCAAGCCTTCCTCGACCCGGAGACAATGTCTGCGGTCTTTCGCACCGGCTCGCAGGGATTTGGCAGTTACGTCTGGAACAGCCTGTGGAGTTCCGGGCTTGCGGCGGTGATTGCAGTGTTGATGTCCTTGCCGGTGGCGCTGCTTGCCGTGCGATACCCCAATCCATTTACGAAATTTATCTCAAGGCTTTGTCAGGTCGGTTATGCCCTGCCAGGCGTGGTAATTGCGCTCAGCCTGGTTTTGTTGGTGAATCGCCTTCTTCCGTTTTTGTATGCCACGCCCTTCGTCGTCGTGATCGCATATGTGTTGCGGCACATGCCGCAGGCAGTCCGCGCGAGTGAATCGGCGTTGAAACAACTATCGCCGTCTTTGGAGGAAGCCTCGCGCACGCTTGGACGCACCTCTCTGCAAACCGTCCTGCAAGTAACCATCCCGTTGATTCTGCCTGGTCTGCTCGCAGGCGGTTCCTTGGTTTTCTTAACCTCGCTCAAAGAATTACCAGCTACACTTCTGCTGCGCCCGGCTGGCTTTGACACGCTCGCCGTCCGCGTGTGGACGTGGGCCGGCGAAGGCTTTTACCTCCAAGCCGCGCCCGCTGCCTTCATCCTGATTCTGGCATCCGCCTTGCCGTTATATTTCCTTCTTCGCAGGGAGCAAATTTTCCGATGACCACACTCGAAGTAAAAAACCTCGTCAAAAAATTCGACGGTTCCACAAATTCCGCGGTAAACGATATTTCCTTTGAACTCGACAACGGGGAGAT
>JAHDWC010000208.1 GCA_023382575.1 Anaerolineales bacterium | reverse complement strand
AGATCCGTCCGCAGTCTGACTCTGAACTGAGCAGTGACACGCCTTTCCCGAATATCGTCGCTGTGCGGTTGACCGATCCCTCTCAGGCAGACATGATGATGACCCGCCTTGTGGAGCGTGTGCCGAACATTGAGGTCACGGATATCGAGACGACCATCAACAACATCCCCGGTTATTCCGCCCAACAGGGGACAGTTCAAGCGCAAGGCTTCTTCACCTTGCTGATCGGTATCCTCGTGATTGGTGGTTTCTTCCAGATTCAAATTTTGCAGAAAGTTCCGCAGATCGGCGTGTTGAAAGCCATTGGTTCGTCCAATGGGATGGTGGGGTTGTCAGCGGTGATTCAGATCATCATCGTGACTGCGCTCGGCGTCGGGATCGGAGGCGGCTTGACCTATCTATTCTCGCTCGGGTTCCCGCCCACCATTCCGCTTGTTTTCAATGGCGCTCGTTCGCTCATCGCCGTGGCATTGTTGCTCGCCATTGGCCCTGTCGGTGGAATGGTGTCCATCATTTATGCTGTTCGCATTGAGCCGCTCAAAGCGCTCAGGTTAGGGTAGTCATGTCAGATATTGCATTGGAAGTTCGTGATTTGGTGAAATCTTTTTCGCTTGATGGCGCGACCATTCAAGCTGTGGACAATGTTTCGTTTCAAGTGCGTTCCGGTGAGTTCGTGGCACTGGTCGGACCGAGTGGCTCGGGTAAGACGACGTTGCTTTCCATCCTTGCGGCGTTGCTTTCTCCCACCAGCGGACAGGTCTTGATCGACGGTCAGGATCTGGCAAAAATGAATGAGAAGGAACGCGTCAAACTGCGTCGCGAGAAGATCGGCTTTACGTTTCAGTCCAATAACCTGATTCCGTTTTTGACGGCGCGCGAAAATGTGGAATATATGCTGCGTTTGAATGGCGCGTTGAATCATGGCAGCCGCATCCGCTCAGACGAGCTACTGGCGCGGCTTGGGCTGGCCGAACGACTGCATAACCTGCCTGCGCAAATGTCCGGCGGACAGCAGCAACGTGTGGCGATTGCGCGTGCGCTCATTCACAATCCTGCTGTGGTGCTCGCGGATGAACCTACTGCCTCGCTCGACACTGAACGCGCCTTTCAAGTGGTGGAGACCTTCGCCAACCTCATCCACGAAAATGGGCGTGCCGGGATCATCGTGACGCATGACCTGCGCATGTGTCAGTTTGTAGATCGCGTCTTGCAAATGCGTGACGGGAAACTGGTCCGCATCATCGATGATAAGAACGAGATTCTTGAGTTTGCCGGTGCAGCCGTTCATTAACTCATAATTATCCTAATCAAAAAGGCATCCTGAGAAACAGGATGCCTTTTTAGTTACTATTTATTGCTCTTCTTATGCTGTTTCCAAATAGCGTTCGATCTCGTAGTCCGTCACACGCAGGCGGAACTCATCCCACTCTTCCCACTTGGCGCGCAAGTAAGCTTCGGTGAGATATCCACCCATGGCATTCTTCAGAACTTCGTCCTTCTCCAATTCCTTCAAAGATTCAGCCAGCGAACCGGGCAGTTCGGTCACGCCCAGTTTTTCGCGCTCTTCCTTATCGAGGTGATAGAGGTTGATGTTGTTCAACGGCTTGGACGCCTTCATGCCCTTGTCGATGCCATCGAGTGCGGCGGCAAGCATGACCGTGAACGCCAAATACGGGTTGGATGACGGGTCGGGGAAGCGCAATTCCGCGCGGACAGCCTTGTCGCGTCCTTCCGTGTAGCGTGGGATGCGAATCAGCGCCGATCGGTTCTGCTGCGCCCAACCGATGTAAACCGGCGCTTCATAACCGGGGACGAGGCGTTTGTACGAGTTGACAGTTGGGGCGACCACACCGGCGAGTGCGCGGGCATGTTCGAGCTGACCCGCAATGAACGAATACGCCAACGGCGAGAGATGCGCTTCATCCTTTGCATCGAAGAACAGGTTATTGCCCGTCTTCGTATCGAACAATGATTGGTGACAATGCATGCCGGAGCCGTTGATTCCATATACAGGTTTGGGCATGAACGAAGCGACCAATCCATGTTGGGCGGCGATCGCTTTCACCGTGTACTTAAGCGTCAGGACGTTGTCAGCCGCTTTGAGCGCGTCTGCGAAGCGGAAATCAATTTCATGCTGACCCAACGCCACTTCATGATGACCCACTTCCACATCGAGGCCCATTTGATCGAGCGCATCCATCAACGCCGTGCGGACAACCACCGCCTCATCGAACGACGAGAAATCAAAATACCCGCCCGTATCGTGGGGGACGGGATGTACGCCGCCACTGCCATTCGGCGCCTTGAACAGGAAGAACTCTGGCTCAGGCCCGATGTTGAACTTCCAGCCGCGTTCGGCAATCTTGGCGAGGACGCGCTTCAGCGCGCCACGCGGATCGCCTTCGAACGGCTCGCCCGCCGGAGTGTAAATATCACAGAACACACGTGCGCGGCGAGACTCAGGTGAAGACCACGGTAACACCACATACGTGTCAGGGTCGACCATCAGACGCATATCACTTTCCTGAATGCGCGCAAACCCTTCCACCGACGAGCCATCGAACCACGCGCCATCCTTCAACACATCTTCCAGATGACGAATGGGCATATCCACGCTCTTAACCGCGCCGAGCACATCGGTGAACTGGAGCGAAAGAAACTTTACATTTTCTTCTTTGACACGTTTGAGCAAATCTTTTGAATCCATTTTTATCTCCTTATGATTGGATTTTGATTCTTACTTGTTGATTGCTTGTACCTCTTGCGCCTCTTTCTTAACCTGAGGCTTATTCTTGCTATTGATGAACATTACCGCGCCGATGATGATGGCCGTCGCCAGCCAGATGCGCGGCTCCAGCGCTTCATTGCCGAGGAAGTATCCGAGAATGACTGCCACGATCGGGTTGACGTATGCATACGTCGCCACCAATGAGATCGGCGCATTTTGCAGCAGCCAAATGTATGATCCAAACCCGACAATCGAGCCGATGGTGATGAGGTAAACCAACCCGATCAACGAACGTGACGAAACCTCGGCCGGATTCCAACCGTTCAATTCGCCGGTGAAGAGCGAAACGATCAACAGACCAACACTGCCCATCAACATCTGCGCTCCGGTTGTCACCAGCGAAGCCTTGGGCAAATCCGCAGACTTGCTGTAGGTTGAGCCCAGCGCCCACAGCAGACAGGCAGCCAGCAACGCGATCACACCGAAAGTATCGAGCTTCGATTCGCTTCCCGAAATCTCTGCCGGACCAACGAGGATGAAGATCCCCACAAAACCGATGATCAACCCAACAATGGCTTGCCAGCTCGGCTTGACGCCGCCGGGGCGTAACGCCTCCAGAATGACAAGAAACAGCGGCACAGAAGCAATGATCAGCGCAGCGATGCTGGAGGGGATGAACTGCTCTGCCCATGAAACGAGTCCGTTGCCGCCGAGCAACAGCAAATTACCGATAATAGCCGTCGAGATCCACTGTTTGCGCGTAGGCATTTCGTTGCCAACTCCACGCTGCCAGGCGAGAAGAATCACACCTGAGATAAAGAAACGCACAGCGGCATGGAAGAAGGGCGGAATGGTTTCGATGGCGACTTTGATTCCCAAATAGGTGGAGCCCCAAACGATATAAAGTGCAATTAACGCGATCCAAATTTTGGTTTTCATTCTTTTCCTTTTTGCTTATTCTGAAATAACACTAAATTCTTTTACCAGCATGGCTTTCTTGCGCGCCGAGCCATACAGATACTCTCCAAACTCTCCGCTCTTGCGGATGACCCGATGACAGGGGATGAGATAAGCGATGGGGTTATCACCAACGGCGCTTCCCACTGCGCGGACAGCGCGTGGGTTCCCAATTTGAGCGGCGATGTGCTCATAGCTGGTGAGTGTGCCGCTGGGGATGTTGAGTAGTGCCTCCCAGACCTTGATCTGGAAATTCGTCCCGCGTAGATGAAGTTTGAGAGGCGAATCGGGTTTCGGGTCCAGAAAGATGCGATGGATCAGTGGGGCAGTGGCGTGATAATCTTCGATCATATTCGCTTGCTGCCAGTGTTCGACGAGGTTATCCACGGCTTTGCCTTCGTTGCCTTGCACAAAGCCAAGGTGACAGACGCCGCGCTCGGTAACTCCGATGAGACACTTGCCAAACGGAGAGGCATGCAACCCATAGCGGATGGTCACACCTGCGCCTTGGGATTTGTACTCGCCAGGGGTGACCGCCTCCGTGGTGACGAAGAGGTCGTGCAGCCGCCCGAGGCTGGAAAGTCCCACTTTATGGGTGGTCTCCAGCAAATTCTCGGATTGTTTGAGCAGTTGCTTGGCATGTTCGCGCGTCAGAAATTGCATGAAGCGTTTGGGGCTGATGCCTGCCCAACGGGTGAACAAGCGCTGAAAGTGGTACTCGCTCATTCCCACGGCCGAGGCGATCTCTGCCAGTTCGGGTTGTTTTTGGACGTTGGCTTCGATGTATTGAATGGCTTGTTCGATCAGATGATAATGTTGGTAAGGTTCGAGAGGCTGGTCCATATCAATCTCCTTTTCTGGTGGAAGATTGTATATAGGTGGGTTGGAGTTGACGACCCGTTTCTTGCTCATTTCTCGTTTCATCTCTGGGAGGGGCGGGGGAAAAATAAAAACAGGTATGCCGGGCACACCTGTTTTAATCCAATACGGTATTAAAAAGCAATGCCCTTCCAGTACGATCAGGCAATGGATGCAATACATTGCAATTTGCCAGTTCACTGCGTCCACCTTGTCCTTCACGTCGCCGCGAAGTTTTCGGTGGTGGGAAAGAGAGTTTTTTTAAACTCCTTTTCTCAGACCGCTTTCTTTGGAAGGGAGAAGGAAGCCAGTGACCTGACTTCAGAGGCATCCGCTGATCGATCCGATTTTCTCACCTCACATATTGTGAGGGATTAGCTCCCATTCGCATGAGAGAACCTCCACCTCGTGATCTCATTTGCATGAGACCCAGCCGCTTCAACTCCGTAATACAGTTGTTTGCCCCAGAAATTTGACGGCGGGATTGTACACGTTTTCGGGGGAGTTCGTCAAGGACTAAATTGGTGATTGAATTCCACCGCCTCGAATTGTAAGATGAAGCATATGTACAGGAGGCAGGCATGAGCGAGGAATATTCGATTCAAGACCTTAGTGAAGTGGTCGAACATGGGCTTGGCAGGAAATTTTTAGACGGCAGACCCAAGAAGGTGGTCATCGTGGGTGCTGGGCTGGCAGGACTCGCCGCCGGCTACGAATTGCTCAAAGCGGGACATGACGTCGAGATTTTGGAGGCGCAGCATCGCGTTGGCGGCAGGATCTACACTTTGCGCGAGCCCTTCGCCCAAGGCTTGTACGGCGAAGCAGGCGCGATGCGCATTCCACGTGCCCACAAATTGACGATGGCGTACATCGAAAAATTCAGCTTGCAAACACAGGATTTTGTCATGGGGAATCCGCAAGCGTATGTTTATGTCGGCGGAGTGAGACGCCGCATGCTGGAAGTACAGGTGAGCCCTGATTTACTTGGCTTTCCAACTGCCGCGGGTGAGAAAGGCAAACTTGCCGGTGACGTTTGGGAGGCGACCATTCGTCCGCTGGTGCAGAAGGTGGAAAAAGACGGCTGGGATGAAGTTACTGCAAAATACGATCAATATTCCGTGCGAGAATTTCTCGAACTCAACGGCTGGTCTGAAGGGCTGATCGAGATGTTCGGCTTGCTCAACAATCAGGAAGCCGTCATGAACTCGTCTTTCCTCGAACTCTTCCGCGAAGACGGCGGCAACTACTACACCGATATGTGCGAGATTGTCGGCGGGATGGATCGCCTGCCACACGCCTTTTTATCGACAGTTGGATCGCGCATCCGTTATGGTGCGAGGATGGTCGCCATCGATCAGACTCCAACGAAGGCGATCATCCATTACCAGACGGCGGCAGGTCGCTTCGAGCTGCGCGCCGACTATGCCATCATCACCGTTCCATTTCCCGTCCTGCGCCATGTGGAAGTCCTCAAACCGTTCTCACGCGCCAAACAGCGCGCCATCCGCCAACTCCATTATGACGCTTCGGCGAAGATCTTCTTCCAATCTCGCCGACGGTTTTGGGAAACCGACGAAGGCATCTATGGCGGCGGCACGGTCACGGATCTTGCCATTCGCAACCTGTTTTATACCAGCTATGGCAAGGAAACCGGCCGTGGAATTTTGCTTGCCAGTTACACCTGGTCTGAAGATGCGCAACGTTGGGGCTCACTTCCGCCACACGAGCGGATTCAACAAGCGTTGGAAAATGTCGCGGTCATTCATCCCCAGATCACAGCGGAGTTTGAGGCGGGCGCGTCTCACATGTGGCATGACGATCCATTCGCGGGCGGCGCGTTCGCATTGTTCGACCCCGGTCAGCAGATTTTGCTGCATGACGAAATCGTCAAGCCCGAGGGACGCATTCACTTTGCCGGAGAGCACGCCTCGTTGTATCATGCCTGGATTCAAGGCGCGTTCGAGTCTGGATTGCGGGCCGCCATTGCCATCCATCGCGAATAAAAAGACGGAATGTTCATTTGAACATTCCGTCAAAGATGGCGTACCCCGCACGTGCCGTGTACTGCGAAGTTTTGAACCTGCTTTCGCAGGTGGGTCCTGACCGGGAAACGCCGCCTTGGCTC
>JAHDWC010000207.1 GCA_023382575.1 Anaerolineales bacterium | reverse complement strand
TTCAACTGACTGCGAGCCTCTGCAGGCAAATTCACAGTTTGACTGCGAATGCCGAGATAACCGCGTTTGATCTTGCCATGTACGGCAAGCGTCTCTGCCACCTTCCAGGCAATTTCAACCGGAATGGTGATCGCACCACCACTTCCGCCAAAACCAGAGGTGTTGATACCATACACCTGACCCTCGCCGTTGATAAGCGGTCCGCCGGAAAAGCCGGGGTACGAAACGACATCAGTTTTGATGTAGGCATCCAACATGCCGCCGCGTCCCGTGCGGACAGGTCCGCTGATGGCGTTGACGGTGCCAAAGCTGGACTCAATTCCATGTTTGGATGGACGTCCGATCGCCAGCACGAATTGCCCCACGCGTGCTGGCGATTTTGCAACGTCAGCGGGAGTGGCTGAGGCGGAGTCTAATTTCAAAACTGCGAGGTCAGTTCCCGGGTCCCGACCGGCGAGGCGCGCGCTGACTTCGTTGCCATCGCCAAACAGAATCCGAATATCCTCATCGCGTTCCACGACATGGTCTGCCGTCAGGATGAGGTCTTTTGCAAACGCAATTCCGCTGGCGGGAATGCGGCGGCGCGCGTCGACCATCACCGTGGATTTGCCTGCGATTTCGGCGGCATTTGCCATTGCTTCTGAAAGTTCGGTAAATATATTTTTGCTCATGGGTACTCCTTTACGTTCATTCTAGCCAGTGCACGCTGGGAGTGTATCGGTGAAAAGAATGGCTGCCTACTGGACGTTTGGGTAGGTTCCCCTTCGAGATTATTCCAAGGAAAGGGATACAATACAGTTGCAAGACGAAAGTATATCTTACGGCTGAGGATATCTAATGCAAGCAGAAAACAGGCCTGACATCTTGAACACAGAAAGATTGATCCTGCGTCGTTTTACGATGGAAGATTGTGAAGCATTGCTTGCGATCACGCAGGAGCCAAATATCTTTCAGTATTTCCCCACCAGATCCGCATGGACGATGGAAAAGGTGGAACGCAGTATCGAGCATCAAACCAATCACTGGCAGACGTTCGGCTACAGCCAAATGGCGGTGACGCTGCGAGAGACGGGTCAACTGATGGGCTGGTGCGGACTCGAATGGCTGCCCGATACGAATGAGACTGAAGTGGGCTATCTTTTGAGTCATGCTTTCTGGGACAAGGGCTACGCGACCGAAGCGGCGCGCGCCTCTGTGAAATTTGGGTTGGAAGAGATCGGGCTGAAGGAAATCATCGGTCTGACCGACCCGCTCAATATCGCGTCACAGCGGGTGCTGGAAAAATGCGGGCTGACCTTCACACGTCGGCAGGTTTATTTCGGGATGGAAATGTTTCGGTACTCCACTCAGCCCTAGGATAGAAAGAAGCGCATAAATCCAAAATAAAAACTGGACGATCTCTCGTCCAGTTTTGTTGTTCATGCGGGTGCGGCTTCGGGTTCCGCTTTTTTCAGTTCATCGTGGTCAGGCAAGACCGCTTCGACATTGTGAACGGCTGGGATGAAGTACCCTGCCAGTCCGATGAAGATGGTAATCAAGCCACAAAAAATGATGATCAACCCCATACCCGCGCCGGGACCTGTGCCCGTCAGCCAGCCAAAGGTTTGCGAAAGTCCGCTGCTTGTTACGCGCATCTGCGGCTCGACGACGTAATCGGCTAACGTCCCCGCGATGATCGGTGAAATGGGGTTGGTAAGCCATGCAATCAAACGCCGCGCGGAGAATACACGTCCCTGCACATCCGGTGCAACCTTCGCCTGCCAGATGGCTTGATTGGAAGAATTCACCAACGGGCTGATGACCGAAGCGATGGCAACGCCGACGATCCACACCGGCAAGCCGCCTGTGAACCCAAGGATCGCCGAGCCGATGCCAGTGACCATCCAGCCAAGGAGCACGCCATGAACACGGCGTTTGAATCCGCCCCAGGCGCTCATGACAACTCCACCCACCACGCCGGCAATCGCACCGGCGGTCTGTACCGTACCGAATATCAGGCTATTATTGTCAGTACGTGAAAGTACCATCGGCGCAAGCAGGGTGAAGAGCATGCCCGTGAACAGATTCCCTGCAAAGAAGATCATCTGCAAACCCAGCAAACTGGGACGGGCAAAAATATATTTAAAACCAAAAGCAGCTTCCTGCAACATATTGCCTCGTCCCTGAGCACCTTCCTCAGTCCGCGGCGGCTGTGGGATGTGGACAAACAACAATGTACCCACGGCAAAAGTGAATGTGACCACGTCAAGAAGCAGGAGGCCGGTCAGACCGATGAGCGGAAGCAAGGCTCCGGCGAGCAGCGGGGCGATGACGCCCGGTCCCGCCTCGATCAGGGACATCATGCCATTGGCGCGTCCATACTGTTCCTTCGGCACCATCGTGGAGATCGCCGCAGAATAGGCCGGCCATTGAAACGACATCCCCAAACCAAAAATAACGCTGACAGCATACAAATGCCAGACTTCGAGCATGCCCAGCGAGTTGAAGATCAATACAAAGATCGTACCCAGCCCAGCTGCTAGATCGCTGACCATCATCATCAACTTGCGATTGTGACGGTCCACCATCACACCGGCAAAGGGCGAGATGAGCAGGAAGGGGGTGATAAAGAAAACCTGCATCAAACCCATGACCGTCGCACTTTGAGTCTTCTCGAAAACCCAAATGGTGAGACCAAACTGACTCATGGAGCTGGCTAACACGGAGACAATCTGCCCAATCCAGATGATGGTAAACCCGATCATGCCGGTTGGACGTTTGGTAGTTGACTCTTGCATAAAGTTCCTCTGTCAAATCAAGGTGAATAAAACGTACAACGCGCAAGAAAATTTCTTGCGCGTTGATGAGCTACAGCATCAAACGATGCGCGGGGCTAAGAAATGGGAATAACATCTCTCTCTCCTTCCAATTCAAAAGGAAACCATCCAAAACGAACGAGCCGCATCTTATTCGACAAAGATTTCCACGTGCTCGCCGTCTTCTTCATCGGTCACATCGATGATCTTGCCGGTGACGCCCATTCGCAGCGCTTCCATGACGTTACTCATGTCCACGCCCTGGACTTCAGGGGCAAAATGCGCACCGATCTTGAGACCGGCATCCACAAGGGCCAGTGGGATCTGAACGGAGGCTTTCGAGCGCCCGGTACGAGTGTCAGTGACGCGCACTCTCAACATCCGCGCCCCTCCCGCTGATGGCGGACGAGGCGGAGTGGGAAGCCCACGCCGGGAATCACTGAGCGCCGAGAGCAGTTTCGCGCCCTCCTCCGCACTGATCTTGCCCTCCTCGACCAATTTTAGGATCTTCATTCGCTCTTCGCTGTTTGCCATATTATCTCCTTTCACCGTTCAGGGTCGAACCGCCGAACAGATTTTTGTTTTATCCTGCGATGGCAGGCATATTTTCTTCCGCTTCCTTCTCCACCGACGGCTGTTCCTCGGTCTTCGGAAGTTTGAACTTCAACCAGATCGGAATGACCGAAAGCAGGATGACCGTCGCTGTGATGGTAAATGGAGCAGTGGGACCAAAACGCTGCCACAACTGCGCACCGATCCACGGCGCCGGCAGAGACACAACTCCCAAGCTGGTGCTGAACAAGCCGAAGGCAATTCCGCGCAGGTTTTGTGGCACGGCCTTGCTGATAAGCGATTGATACGCCGGACCAGAAACGCCAGCCCCCAAGCCTGCCATGCCCCAGCCTACGTAATACAACCACTGTCCGCTCGCGCCTAAGGGATAGATATTCACCAGCAGGAACAAAGCTGCCGACATCAAGATCATACCCAAAGCGATACAGACGCGTTCACCAGCTTTGTCTGAAAGCCAGCCACCGGGAATGGTGCTCGCCATCATACAAA
This sequence comes from Anaerolineales bacterium, assembly GCA_023382575.1. Classification (GTDB taxonomy): domain Bacteria; phylum Chloroflexota; class Anaerolineae; order Anaerolineales; family Villigracilaceae; genus Villigracilis. The sequence goes on along the minus strand of JAHDWC010000207.1, from coordinate 2,816 downwards.
TTCCAAAGACGGAAGTTACCCAGCCGATCTGCTGATAGGTCAAGCCGCCAATCTCCTGCATATACACCGGGAAAAGATTGCCGGAAAACTGGAACGAAATATCGCGCAAGCCATCGGTGATGAGCATCCACGTCATCAAACCGCCGGAGAAGATCAATACCGCTATTGCACCCAGATTGGTCTTCAGATTGGAAAAGGACAATTTCTTATGCTCCCCTTTTGCCTTGTCACCCTTCGCCGCTTCACGCGCCATGCTCAGGCGCATCAACACCGCGACGAAATAGAACGAGCCCGCCACAATGAGCATCATCTTGAAGCCAAAGGAACCTGCCAACCAGCCACCCAACGGCGGACCAACCACCGTCACGACCATGAAGATCGCTTGCGAAATACCATAGACTTTACCGCGATTGTGTTCGCTGGAATGTTCCGCAATGAACGCATCGAAACTCGGACCGACCAACGAACGAGCCACTGCACCGACAGCCGTCGCCAACAAAAGCCATTGCCAGGTATCCGCCAACACCATCGGGATATAACCCAACAAACCGAACACACTTCCAATTGCGATGGCGCGCAAACGTCCAAGTGAGTCAGAGACCCAACCGCCGAGAATCTGTAAAAACAGCGGCACGATTTGCGCCAGCGTAAAGAACAAACCAATATCTGTAATCTCGGCGTCCAATTCTTTCAGATACAACGGCAACAATCCATCGTACATGTTGCCGCCGATGTTCGCAAAAATCATCGCCGTCAAAAACAGGATGAGCAATCCACTTAATAAAGGTTGTTTTTTGACCGTTTCCATTCTTATCCTATAAAGACTTGCACTCGTTCACCATCGTCACCGTCATCCACATGCACGATCAACGGGTCATGCAGGTTCTTCGCCATTGCAATCACCTGCACCACATCATCGATATTGGTATTCTTCAATCCCTCGATGCGCCCGCCAAAATTTCGCAGGAACCAGCTCGCCAGTCCAAGTGGAAGCGGAAATGCCAGCGAAATATGACGCGGACCATCATGATCCCGTGAGCGGGTACGGTCCACATCCACATACAACCAACGAGATGTACGGCTGCTCGCGCCCAAAGCGATCAATAAGATTCCCAAAAACAAGGGCGTACTCATGCAGTAAAACCAGAAGTTCAGCCCGGCATTTTGCTGAATGCCATACATCGCCCAGGCGCTCAGGATTGTAAAGATGACACCGATCCACAGGAACGCGCTCGAAAAGCGCATGGCTCGCCGGCGGACTTCGTCGATCTCCGGCGCGTCACTTCGCTCTCCGCCCATGCCGGATGCGCCTCCCAGAAAGCCCGTCTCCCCTTGAGTGGATTCTGCTTCCGCGTCCTCATCCAGTGCGCGCATGAGATTGGCTGCTTCCTCCGCGCTGATCTTGCCGTCTGCAACCATTTGCAGAATTTTTCTGCGTTCTTCTGAAGACATTAAGAGCCTCCTTCCAAAGCCGCTAAAAGTTGTTCCGCTTGCTCTGCAGTGATTTTCTTTTCCTGCAGCATTTTCAAAATCGCAACTCGTTCCTCTTCAGAGACTTGCGGCTTGGGTGGGACCGGTACACCCTTCGGTGAGAAATCCCAACCCCAACGCCCAATCTCCAAACCGCCCTTGAAGCGACGGGAACGACGTTCTGCATCACGAGCCTTATGTTCAGCGCGGCGCGCGGCTTCTTCCGCTTTGCGCGTGGCACGGGCAGTGACCTGCTCCACGCGGCGGGAAATACGCTCTCCAAACCCAGACCAATCCATGCCCATGCCGGCGAAATTGCCAAAATCCTCAGCGGAATCTCCAGCGTCGGCGCGGTTGGAAACGCGGATGTCACCGCCAGCACTCAAGGTGAAAGCAGCCGAGCCATCTCCCAGCGTAACCACACGGCTGGTGGCATCTTCGTCGTTATCAACGCCATCCCAGTCAATGTCGATTTCGTCGGCACTGAGCGTGAGCGTAGCATTGGCTTTGGGCGGCATGACCAGCAAAATATCGTCACCTGCCGTCACGGAATAGGCAGCGCCCGGCTGCGGATTCAAATACATGACCACATCCTCGCCCACATTGGCGCTGATACTGCCACGTACATCACGCAGAGCAAGGTCATCAGAAATGGATTCAAGCGCCACGTTGCCATCCACATCGCGGACAGATACATCAGCATCCGCTTTACGGATGGATAAATTTCCTTTGGAACCACGCAGGCTAAAGTCAGAATGAACCGTTTCAATCGCCACGGAATTTACGTCGCGCATCGAAAGGTCCCCTGAAATATCCTTCAGTTCGATACTTCCCATCAAACCACGGATGGAAGCATCGCCGCTGATGCTCTTAATAAGAACGCTCGCGCCTTTGGGCACGCGCATCGAAAGATCATCGCTGCAGGAAATTTTCACCTGGTCGCCATCCTGGCTGACCTGCAATTCTTCATCATCAGCTTTGAGCAGGATGTCATCCCCTTCCCAGCCTACAAGGCTGAGATCGCCGCTGATAGACTCGATCTGGATATTGGGCGTGCGCCCGGCAGAAATCGTCTTGGACATGGCTTATTCCTCCTCGCCGCGCAGGATGCGCATGGCTTGTTCGGCAGTGATCTTTCCGGCTTCAAGGTCCGCGATCACACTGCTGCGGGTTTCATCATCCACTTCTTCGGGGGCTTCATCGCGCCCGGGTTCGTACCCCAGCGCGCGGATGACTTCATGCAGGCGGTTGCGAATGGTAGGATAGGACAGACTTAATTCCTGCTCCATGCGGTTGATCTTGCCTTCGCAACGCACAAACGTAAAAACAAATTCCATCTGTTCCGG
>JAHDWC010000206.1:3797-6699 GCA_023382575.1 Anaerolineales bacterium | reverse complement strand
ACCTGCCAGAATTTGCGCGCCAACACTGTCATCGTGGCAGGCGCAGTCCGCGGTAACATCACCACGCCGAAATTGGAAATCCGCGCCACAGGGCGGGTATGGGGTGACGTAGTCACCACGGCGTTTGTGACCGAAGAAGGCGCGTTCCTGCGCGGACAGATCCGCATGGAAGAATCGGTGGATCTTAATCTCGAGCCTGCTCCTGAGGGGACGCCTTCGGAAGCCGCTCAAGCCGAATCCATCGCGCAGACGCCGATCCAAATTCCACAGCCGGAGCCTGTCACAGAAGCTACTCAGAAATTAGCACGAAAAAAGAAGAACGAAGCGTAACGCACGGGCGACCCTTGTGGTCGCCTTTTTCTAATCTCCCAGACATCGACTTGTCCCTACAAACGCCATGAAATATACCGACCTCAAACTTCAAACCCAACGTGAATTTCCCAATAACGCGCGCACGCAAGGCTTCGGCTGGCTCGTCCGCGCCGGATATTTGACTCGCGAGAATGAAATCCTGCCGCTTGGCAAGCTGATGATCGAACGACTCAAAGCATCAGATATTGACGCGCTTGATCTATCGATCTTGAAGAGCGAAAATGAATTTTTTTTTCCACTTGCCGCTGGAAATCTCGAAGTCGCCCACTGTGAGTCCTGTCGATATGCGGATCGGCTTGAATTGGCGCAATTTAAAAAGAATCCACTTCCGCGTGAGGATGAACTTCCGCTTGAAAAGGTGCTGACTCCTGACTGTCACACCATTGAGGCGCTCGCCAATTTTCTCAATGTGCCCAAAGAGAAAACTGCCAAAGCCTTGATGTACACCCGCCTCACAGATGGCAAATTGATCTTCATCGTGGTGCGCGGAGATATGCAGTTGAGCGAAGCCAAATTGAAGACACTCGTGGGTGACGTCCGCGCGGCGAGGGAAGATGAAATTATCAGCGCAGGAGCGGTTCCGGGGTACGCCTCACCTATCGGGTTGAACGATGCGCTCATTGTCGCGGACAATCTCATCCCACAATCGCAGAATCTTGTGGCGGGTGCAAATGAGTCAGGCTATCATCTTAAAAACACAAACCTTCCGCGTGATTATTCGGCACAGATCGTGGCGGATGTGACCCAAGCCAAGGCGGGTGATACCTGTGCGCAATGTGGAAATCCGCTGGCGGTTTCCAGCGCCATTACGCTTCGCACGGAAGCCGGGGTTGACTTTGAGAATATGCTGCTCGCCCTCGCTGAGACGCATCGCGATGACAAAGGCTTGACCCTGCCAGTTTTCGCTTCGCCCTTCGACGTGTATCTGATGCATGTCCCCGGAAAGACGATCAACACGTTGGAAAAAGCGGAAGAGATTTATAGCGCGCTGCAAAACGCGGGCGTGTCAGTTCTGTTCGATAACCGCGATGAGCGGGCGGGTGTCAAATTCAATGACGCTGACCTGATCGGCTGCCCTGTGCGGGTGACCGTGGGTGAAAAGGCGCTTCAAAATGGAATGGTAGAATTAAAGCCGCGCAAGGAAAAAGAAAATCAGCTTGTGCCCTTTGACGGCTTGATTTCATTTCTGAAGAATGTCCTCAAATAATCCGTGCAAAAAATCTCACCAACTTTCTTTCAGATCATTTCCACCGACTATCTGGCACAAAATTATTTTGTGATGATCTTCGCGGGTTGGGTCATTTATTTTATCGACGCATTATTCGAAGGTAACTTCACTTTTTTCTTATTGATCTTTGCCGCGATTTGTACGCCCATCGGATTAATGGCTTTCTTTTTGAGATACCGTCTGATCGTTTCGACGTTCGAAAATGGGATCGAAATTCCGGGTCAGGTGACGGAAATCCACACCCTTTCCACCGGGAAGAAGCGCAAGGATTTCATTATCCACTATCAATATCATCTCAATGGGCATCTGTTTCAATATCGAAATCGAGTAAAGCAAAAATCCTTTGCCAAAGCCTTGAGAGAAGGTCAACAGGTGACACTGCTGGCACATGAAAAAACTCCGCATATTGCATTTATCAAAGAAATGTATCTGGAAGCCCTGTAAATGATGAATGTTGGACATTTCCCTCCACCCAAACAACGCGGACTGATCGTCCACGGTGTGCTACTGCTCGTGTTGGTAGTCATTCTGATAGCAGGCTTTATCAATCTGTCCAATGCAGAGGTGGGACCAAGATTTTTGATCTCGTTGTTGGTTTCGTTCGCCGCTTTCGCACCAATCCCCTTTCTGGCGTATCGCGCTTATTCCCTCTGGCGGGCAGACTATCACCTTGACCGCGACAGTTTGCTCATCCATTGGGGCTTGCGGCTTGAAGATATTCCGCTCAGCGACATTGAATGGATTCGTCCCGCAAACGATCTCACCACCCCATTGACCTTGCCCGCCCTTCCGCTTCCTGGCGGACTGTTGGGATTGCGCCGCCATCCAGACTTGGGCGTAGTGGAATTCCTCGCCGCAGACGCAACAAAGCTCCTGCTCGTCGCAACAGCGAAGCGGGTGTTTGTCATCTCACCTGATAACCCCGCCGCGTTGGCTCAAACCTTTGCCCGCGCCACTGAAATGGGAAGTCTCGCCCCAGCAGAAGCAAAATCAATCTATCCGTCATTTGTCGTTACACAAGCTTGGGAAAGCGGATTGGCTCGTTATCTTTGGCTCTCTGCGCTTTTCCTGAATATTGGCTTGTTCATCTGGGCGAGTCTCATCATCCCCAGCACGCCGCGTGTAGCGTTGGGACCTCAATTTTTAGGCAGCGAGTTGGAAACTGTCCCCTCCTCACAGTTGATCATCTTCCCGGTCGCGAGCCTGCTGCTCGCCGTCGCCGGTTGGATCGCCGGATTGTATTTCTATCGTTGGGAACGTGAACGCGTGCTCGCCTTTATCGTCTGGGGCTCTAGCACGTTC
>JAHDWC010000206.1:0-3787 GCA_023382575.1 Anaerolineales bacterium | reverse complement strand
TTGTTCCTGCTGGCAGTCTTATTCATCATCACCACCCCTGTGTAAGAAATGTCGAAGGTCGAAAGTCAAACATCTGACTTCCAATCCCTGACCTTCGACTTTTGACTCTCTCATGCAACTACTCCTCGGATTTCTCCTCGCCATCACCATCGCCTTTCTCGCTTACAAAGCCCGCAGCCTCAATATCAGCGGAGCCATCGCCGCCGCCGTCACTGGCACGATCATCTTCGGGGTTGGCGGGCTGACATGGGCAATTCTCCTGCTCACGTTCTTCATCACCTCCTCGGCACTGAGTCGCGCCTTCAAAAAACGCAAGCAAGGGCTCGACGAAAAATTTTCAAAAGGTCACGAACGCGACGCGGGGCAAGTCCTCGCCAATGGCGGCTTAGCCACCATCTTTGCCGGACTGCATTTCTTCTTCCCCGATTCAGCCTGGACCTGGGTTGGTTTCGCTGCTTCGCTAGCCGCTGTCAATGCAGACACCTGGGCTACCGAACTAGGTGTGCTCAATCCACATCCGCCGCGGCTGATCACCAACTTAACCAAAGCAGTGGAAAAAGGAACTTCAGGCGGGATATCGTTAGTGGGCACCCTCGCCTCATTGGCCGGGTCGGCATTAATCGCCCTCCTCGCCTCATTCTTGACGGGAAACTGGTCACTGTTTCTCCCAGTGACTCTTGCCGGGCTGGCTGGCTCGTTATTTGACTCGCTCCTCGGCGGAACCGTCCAAGCCATGTACTACTGCCCCACCGATAAAAAAGAAACTGAAAAGCATCCGCTGCATACGTGCGGCACACCCACCACACACCTCCGCGGCTGGACATGGCTGAACAATGACTGGGTCAATTTCGCGTGCGGGGCGTTTGGGGTGATCGTGGCAATTCTTCTTGTAGGAATCAACTAATATGACCATTTCCTCAAAACCCATTCTCGTTACCGGCGCTAGCAGCTTCGTCGGGATTCATGTCATCGTTCAGTTACTGGAACAAGGTTATACTGTCCGTGGAACGATCCGCTCCCTGTCCAAAGAGGCAGAAGTGCGCGAGGCTGTGGCGAAGTTTGTGCAAGCGGATGATCGTCTGGAGTTCAAAGCCGCAGACTTGGAAAATGCTTCGGGTTGGGATGAGGCGCTGCATGGCGTCGAATATGTACTGCATGTCGCTTCTCCATTTCCGTTGTTCGAGCCTGAAAATGAAGATGATTTGATCATCCCTGCCGTACAAGGGACGTTGCGTGTGTTGCGTGCGGCGCACAAGGCGGGTGTGAAGCGCGTTGTGCAAGTATCTTCAGTAGCGGCAATTGCGGCAGGATACAAAGACAAGTTCCGGCGGTTTACAGAAGAGGATTGGTCGATCATCGAAACTGAGATCGGCGCATATGCCAAGAGCAAAACGCTGGCTGAACGTGCTGCCTGGGAGTTTATCAACGGCACGGAGAATACCAAGCGCATGGAGATGGTTGCCATCAACCCACCGCTGATCCTCGGACCTGTGCCGAATAAAAATTTCCGCACATCGGTGGAGGTGATTCGCACCTACATGCTGGGACAAGCCCCTGGTGTGGGGCGCATCAAAATGGGACTGGTGGATGTGCGTGATATAGCCTCTGCCATTATCCTTGCCATGACCACGCCTGAAGCCGCAGGGCAGCGCTTCCTTTGTTCCGGCGGGACGTTGTGGCTGAAAGAGATCGCTGGCATTTTACACACTGAATTTGCCGGGCGTGGATATAGAATCCCTACCTTTGAATTCCCCAGTTGGATGGTTCGCTTTTTAGGGTTGTTCGATAAAAAGATTGCGCGTGTCGTCTCAGACCTTGACCGTGATTTTGAACAATCCAATGAGAAGGCAAAACGCATCCTCAAATGGAGTCCGCGCCCGTTGAAGGAAGCCATTATTTCGATGGCCGATAGTTTGATCGAACACGGATTTGTATAGGAAATTATCATGAATTACCTCCCTTCTGAATCACGGTATCAATCCATGCAATATCGCCGCTCAGGTCGCAGCGGACTGAAGTTACCTGCTGTCTCGCTTGGTTTGTGGCATAACTTTGGCGGCGTGGACACGTACTCCAACAGTCGCGCGATGGTGTTGAGTGCCTTTGACCTCGGCATCACTCACTTTGATCTCGCCAATAATTATGGTCCGCCTCCCGGCTCGGCGGAGGAAACGTTCGGTCAGATTTTGGCGAAAGACCTGAACCACTATCGTGACGAACTGATCATCTCATCCAAAGCTGGTTACACCATGTGGGATGGTCCCTACGGGGATTGGGGTTCACGCAAGTACCTTGTCGCCAGCCTTGACCAAAGCCTCAAACGCATGGGACTGGATTACGTGGATATTTTCTATCATCACCGCCCAGACCCGGAAACGCCGCTCGAAGAGACCATGCAGGCACTCGATTTTATTGTCCGCAGCGGACGGGCACTCTATACCGCCATCTCGAACTATCCTGCCGATAAAGCCCGCGAAGCCGCGCGGATTCTACGCCAGCTTGGCACACCATGTTTGATCCACCAGCCTGTGTATAACATGTTCAATCGCTGGGTCGAAGATGGTCTACTGCAAACTTTGAAAGAAGAAGGCGTTGGTTGTATTGCCTTCTCCCCACTCGCCCAAGGTTTGCTGACCGATAAATATCTTGGCGGCATTCCTGAAGGTTCGCGCGCATCCAAAGCACATGGCTTCCTCAAACCAGCTCACATCACCGATGACAAGATCGTCAAAGTGCAAAAACTCAACGCCATCGCCCAGGGGCGTGGACAGTCTCTTGCGCAAATGGCGCTGGCATGGGTTTTGGGCCACGAAGAAATGACCTCCGTGCTGATCGGCGCGAGCAAGGTCGGTCAAATCGAAGATACGGTTGGAATGTTGCAAAATATCGCCTTTAGCGACAATGAACTTCAAACGATAGAAACTATCTTACATGGAGACTGAGATGAGCGCATCAGAATTGGTCATCAGACCCAACGCAGGGAAGACATGGGAATTGGGCGGCTTGATCGAATGTAAAGTAGCAGGCGCACAAACAGGTGACGCCTATACCATTTTAGGCATCACCCTGGAAAAAGGTCAGGGGGCGCCCATGCACATTCACAAACGGGAAGATGAAGTGTTCTACATTTTGGAAGGGACATGTACCTTCGGGCTGGGAGATGAAGTGATCACAGCCGAGGCTGGTACAACCGTCATCTTGAAAAAGGGACTTGCCCACTTTTTCAGGAATGACTCAAGCACGCCCATGAAGGCTTTGATCACCACCGTCCCCGGCGGGTTGGATCGGTATTTTGAAGAAGTGACAACCGCCATCGCAGAACAGAAGCCGCAAGAGATCGACAAGATCAATACCCAGTATGAAATCGAGTTCATACAAGCCAGATAAAAAATGACCGAGGTCTTGCAAGACCTCGGTCATTTTTCGTTATCATCCTCTCCAGATCTTGAAATCTCTCAAACTGGAACCACCCAAAAATTCACGGGCGATTGAAATTCCCGGCACAAGATTTAAATCCAAGGGCAGGAACCAATCCAGAAAAGCCAGCAACCGCCGCGCCTCAATATATTCCGGCACATTGTATGGGACTTGTCGCAGCAGCGGCTCGGCAAGCGGCTTCAACGCCGCCAATTCATACACCAGCGCCGAGTTGAACATCACATCCGCATTTTCCTGATATGGGAAGATATGTCGCTTCTCGCCGCGCCGCACCGACTCCCAGCGCGAGATGGTCGCCTGCGCCGAATAGCCGCGCTCACGCGCATCGCGCACAATCCGGCGGATGAGT
>JAHDWC010000205.1 GCA_023382575.1 Anaerolineales bacterium | reverse complement strand
TTTGTCCGCGAAGGGCGTGCTGGCAAGATGTATTTGCTGGACTTGCGCACGGGGGCGATAAAAAAAGTCCCGAATTACCCAGAATTGCTGGAGAGGGGAGTTTTTCTCAGTCCTGAACTGGTCTGGCTTAAGGGGAGCGCGGCCGCTGGACCAGGAGCTCCACGTTATCGTCCGAACTATATTTTGGATCTGACCACTGGAAAAAGATATGAGCTACTTAATTTGGGGTTATTGCCTCGCCTGGAAGATCGTAAGTTTGACCCCAAAAACTTTTCCTATATCGAATCTGCAGATATGATATTTATCCATCATTACTACGGCGCATTGATTGCGCTTCCTTCGGATTTCAGAGAGAGTCCGGGGAACGCTGTAATCCTTTACGAGTACCCCTTTTCTCCAGACTTAAGCCTGCCGAATGGTATGTTACTTGAACAAGTGACAAATGACTTAGGATTGGATTATGAGGTGGTGGATTTTTCGGTTTCCAGTGCTGAAGTGCCTTCACCTACGAAAAAATATATCGTGCGTTCTGATGGCGTTTATCTGGTAGGAACAAACCAACTAATTCGTGGGGTTGGAGGTATGAATAACTATTTCAGAAGTTGGTATTACGACGAAAGCGCGGTGATTGTACAAGGTGGTGGAGATTACCTATTCACCTTTCCCGGCGTAAGTTCTGTGTATTACATACCCAGCCCTGTTTTGAAATTAAACCTGTCTCAACCATAAATTACGTGATTCAGATGCTTACTTTTGTAGATATAAAAACATCTATGGAGGAATTGTATGAAACTTAAAACTAATCTTAACAGATGGTGGATTTTGCTTGTTGCTATATTTTTGTTCCTTAGCTTTGCCCTGACCTTGCCATCGGTATCTGCACAGGAAGGAACCCCTCCAATACCAACAGCGACGCCGACTGGTACACCTGCGCCAGAAACGGAGGAGTCTCCAACAACAATCGCGACAGAACTAACTGAGGAGAGCGTTTTCTCCCCAACGGTCACCCCCACCGCCTTTATGGAAGTGCCTCCGCTTCAAACGCAGGAGGCGGAACGACAGGCTGTTCCTTTTCAAGCCTTGCAGGGAGAGTCATCTTCTCTCGAATCGATCTGGCCTGCCTTCAATATCTCAGATACAGATGCTGCCTCTATAGACCCTGGCATTGCTGTTGACTCTACCGGAAGGATACACATGGTTTGGGCAGAAGCAGAAGGAGGGACCAAATGGGAGATCTATTACGCCTATTGGGATGGCGTGCGGTTATCGCAAAGTGTCAATATCTCGCAAAGCCCTTCTTTCTTTTCTGGAGACCCACAGATTGCTTTGGACAGCTCAGGAATAGCTCATATAGTATGGAGGGAAGAGGATAACGATTATTTGAATGACTCAGAAATCATGTATAGCAATTGCAGCATAAATAATGAGGGCATAATAAATTGCGAACCTGCAGTAAGTCTTTCAGGACCGCCCGATAATTGGAAATGTGGATTTTATACAGCTGGAAATCTTGATATCAGCGTTGATGCTCCTACGATCAGTATTAATAATTCTGATCAGATCATGGTGGTTTGGAGAGCATCGGAACCGGGGCAAATAACACAGCCATATAGCGTCTGGTTAGCTGGCGCAACACCTCCACTAATACGAACGGGGTGTGCCCCAATGGGTGGGCTTGTGAATCTGCAACGGCTTGTTGGGCATCATCGGGTAATGGGAGAAAGTAATAAATTCGGATTAACATTTTCATCTTTATATAATGGGGTGGAAGAAATTTACTATAGCGAATTTACAAACACATCATGGTCTATACCTGTACTACTATCCACTGACGGTGGATATGCCGACCTTTTTCTGGATTATGGCGGACAGGCGCATATCACCATTTGCACCTCGAACGGGGATTTGAAGTATTGGAATAGTTCTGCACAAAGCCTTGAAAATATTCCTGCAACCTCCTGCTCTGGAGGATCGCCCATAGTAGTGGATTCAAATGGAATTCCAAATGTCTTTTGGGTGGAAAGCGGACAGGTTTATTTAAGCAAGAACGACGGCGGTTGGTCGGCTGCCCAAAAGGTAAATCAAAGCATCGGTGGTGAAGGACGACCCGATGCAACAGTGGGCCCTCTCGGTAGAGTGCATGTTATCTGGCAAGACACTCGCGATGGAGTTGCGGAAACTTACTATTCATATTCATATAACTGCGATGGGATTGAGCCAGCCACCCAAGCTGGCAAGGCAGTTTTGCAAAAATTGAAGGGAGCCAATGTCTCATCTTTGTACTATTGCAAGAATCAGGTGGAGAAGGTAATTTACGTGCCCGGGAAGAATGGGGAGGAGGCATTTGTTGAATGGGCAAATTTAGCAGAGTCTGCTGAAAATGAGGTGGCATTTTCTGTAATGTATTGGGATAAAAGAAAACTGTTTGGCGTTTTACCTGTGCCTGGTGAACAAGTTCTTCAAGGCATTCAGAATTTATACGATAAAGTCACGAGCGAGGCATCTCAAAAAAAATATCCTCATGGTATGACAGTACGCATCTTGCTTGGGGTTCAATTCAATACAATAGGACTCGATTCTCTTAACCCCCGTACCGACTTAAGGATTATAGTCCTCGAACAACTACGGGAACTTGATATACCTATCTTTGAAACCTTACCAAATGGCAGCGAATGGAAGGTAGAAGTGGCATTGTATGAGTGGGGTCAAGGCGCTGGTATAGCAAATAGTATACATAGCCATGTCAAACTGATGGTTGTGGATAATAATAAGATGATTGTTTCTGGATATCACCCGCAATATGGGTTTCAAACTTCTGACGGTGATGCCAAGAATCATGATTTAGGGATTAAGGTTTCTGGTCCAATTGCCGCTAACGGGATGGCGGTTTTTGACTCGTTGTGGGATGGCAGTGAAATCCTGTGTACTGAGTCGGATGTTAATTATTCTTTTCCCAACGAATGTGGTACCAAGCCTGCCAAAAACCCCAGACATTGGATATTTGTTCCATCACCATTCGATAATGATATCGTTTTGCCGTTATACCGCGACAAATGGAATAAAACAGCAGATGAAGCTGTAGAAATTGCAATTAAGTCTGCTCAAGAGCAGGTTTTTGTAATACAAAATCGGTTTGGAGTTCCTGGAAATTACCCGCCTAGTATGTATGAGGAGGGGAAATGGCTAAATTATGCAAATGCTGTGTTTAATGAGGCATTGGAAAACACGGATGTTCGCATTCTTGTTTCAAAAGAAGGCTTTAATTATAGATATTACAACAATCCGTCTGTGAAGAACTTTATGGATAGCTACATGCGAGAGTGCAGTTACCTGAATCATCCTAATTGTATCTTAAAAGACGAATCAGACCTTATAAGGTTTTACCATCCAGGGAATCTGGATTCAGACCCGCCTAGCCTTCACACTAAATCGTTTTTAGTGGACGAGAACTTCTTGGTGATTGGAAGCCAAAATTTCGATCATTCTGCCTTTGGCGACAACGATGAGGATTTAAATCTGGTTGAATACAGCATAGGCGTAGAAAATAATACTATAATCTCAGGATTCATAAGTGAAGGGGGATTAAACCTTGATTCTATATGGGATGATTCCGGTAGGTTGTTTGTTACTAGACAAAACGAACCGCTCGATGCGGATTTTCAACAAGCCCGCGCAGGAGATGTCATTCTTGTCGAATCTGGAACATATGAAATTACCAGCACCTTAATTGTGCCTGAAGGTGTTACCCTCTCTGGATTCGATGCAATTATCGAACCTGCCGATAACTTTACAGGTCAAGTGCTGTTGAAAGTTAATGGCAATAACACAAACCTTTTCGATATCATAATTGATGGCAGCGCCGGGTACGGCATCGAAATCGGAGATGGCACAACAGCACCTGAGAACATCAACATATCAGGCGTCGTTTTCAAGAACAATGAATTGGGCGGCATTCATATCCAAAGCCCTGGAGACGGGAGCGCAATTAGTTACACGATAGAAAACAATACATTTGTCGGGGACGATTACGGAATTACCATCTCTGCAAACGCGAATTCCACCGGCGTGATCCGCAATAACATCTTTGCCGGGCAAAACATAGCTCCGATTCATATCGCCTCAGCCAATGATGGGGCGGTTGAGTACGCTTATAACCTGTTCTACGATTGTAACGGCGGTGATTGCTCACCCAATAACTGGAAAACTGGCGATCTGGGCGCAAACTCAAACGAACATGATAATTTATTCGATTTGAATCCACTGTTTGCGAACCCAGCCAATGGTGATTACCGGCTTACTCCCGGCTCGCCCGCCATTGACGCTGGCGACCGAGGTATTTTGCACGAATTTCTCTTTGATGGCGATGGGGACGGTATACCTAACCTTGATTTAGGCGCATTTGAATATGTCGATACAGGTTCACCTTCCGTTCAATCAATTACCCGCAACTCAGCCACTCCAACGAACTCCGACAGTGTGGATTTTACAGTCACATTTTCGGAGCCAGTGGAAAATGTGGACATCAGTGATTTTGTGCTCACAACAAGTGGCGTTTCTGATGCGTTCATAGATTATATCGAGGGCAGTGAGGCGGGCTATACAGTCTGGGTCAATACCGGCACGGGGGACGGTACCATTCGGTTGGATATCTCAGATACTATTGATATTGCCGACCCAACTGGGAATTCGCTGATTGGCATTCCATACACAGTTGGTGAAACATATACGATCATCAAAACGATTCCGCCCACACCAACACCAACTCCGCCTCCTGGCAATGAGATCATACTTGATGAATTTGATGGACCGCAACTGGATTCCAATTGGGAATGGTACGTCCCGCAAGCGGGTCCAACCTATTCGTTGACCGAAGTTCCTGGATCCTTCCAAATGATTCTTCCGGCGGGTCAATACTATGAGCACTGGGTGGCGGAAGATTATGCGCCCCAACTCCGCCGCACTGACATGGGCAATGAGGATTGGGTGATCGAAGCCCGGCTCGAAGCCATTTCGGCTGCTCCTGATTCTGGTTATTGGGCAGCCCTGGAGGTTGGTTTTGATCAATACGATCAACTCTGGTTTGGTATGGTGGATGATGGGAATTTGCGCAACTTCTCAATAGGAAACTTGAGTACCTCCTTCGAAAATCCCGAGAGCTTGCCGGTCACGTTGCGTTTGGAAAAGGACGGCGAAAATTACACGTTTTTGTACAAGAGTGACGGTGACGCTGATTGGACATTCCTCTCAACCCAAAGTTATTCACGCATACCCACTTATGTTGGGTTGATTGGGCGTTCCTGGGAAACAGGTAGTTCCGATTTGAAAATGGATTGGTCCTACTTTAAACTCGAACGCATCGATACTCCAGATCCTGGTCCACAAGATGTTGTCGTCACAGTCCTGAATACAAGCAATGTCCCTCAAGAAGGGCTGAACACTTATGTTTTCAATGGAGCTGACTATACAGGAATCCACGGACAAACCGACGAAAATGGGCAGGTTACGTTTATCCTGCCTACAGGCGATTATCGGTTCAGAACTGATTTAAACGGCACCCAATTCTGGAGTGATGACACGAATCATTGTCATGTACCCGATTGTCAATATGCCGAAATCACGGTTTCGGAGCCGGTTACCGTTACAGTCCGGAATTCCAATGATGAACCACAGCCAGGCATCAAAGTCTATGCCTTTGATGAGGCAACGTATACAGGCTATAACCTCACAACCAATGGAACTGGAGAAGCGGTTTTCACTCTTCCCATTGGTAGCTATCGCTTCCGTGCGGACCTGAATGGTACACAGTTTTGGAGCAGTACAAACAACCAATGCCATTTGCCAGATTGTGACAATATTGAGATAACGATCACGATCCCATTTGTAGTCACTGTCCGAAATACGGATGATTTGCCGCAGGCGGGACTCAAGGTCTACGCTTTCGATGATACAACATACACTGGATATAACCTCACAACGAATGATAACGGAGAGGCAGTCTTTACCCTTCCTTTCGGCAGCTATCGCTTCCGAGCGGATCTGAATGGCACGCAATTTTGGAGCGGGACTTCGAACCATTGTCTTCTCCCCGGCTGCTCCAATGTAAACATTCAGGTTACAAAACCCACTGTGGTGAGCGTCTTGAATACGGACGACGTCCCACAGGAAGGTTTGAGGGTCTATGCCTTCGACGGTACGAGTTATACGGGCTATAACACATTAACAAATTCGAATGGTCAAGCCAGCTTCACACTACCAGTGGGAAGCTACCGTTTCCGAGCGGATCTGAATGGCACGCAATTTTGGAGCGGGGCATCGAACCATTGTGACATCCCTGATTGTGGCAACTCTCAGATAACGGTAACCATCCCAATTACGGTTACCGTGCAGGACACTGATGGTGCTGAAAAGGAAGGGGTTACGGTTTATGCCTTCAATGGCACAACGTATGTCGGTTACTCCAAGTCTACGAATGCCAGCGGTCAGGCGGTCTTCACTTTGCCTGCAGGTACCTATCGCTTCCGCGCTGACTTTAACGGCACGCAGTTCTGGAGCGGCACAGTAAATCATTGCAGCCTGCCCGGTTGTTCCAGCGTACAAGTAACGGTAACAAATGGATTGTTGGTTTCCGTTTTGGATACGGACGGACTGCCGCGGCCTGGGCTAAAAGTTTATGCCTTCAATGGGTCAACCTACACTGGCTTTAATTCCACGACCAATGCAAATGGGCAGGTTACATTTACTT
>JAHDWC010000204.1 GCA_023382575.1 Anaerolineales bacterium | reverse complement strand
CTACTTCGAACGCGCCTTCAATGCTCACGCCGCCTGAGCCGTTGATGCTGCAATGCCAGATCACGCCCGAGCCCAGCACCGAGGTGATCCGCTCCACGGCTTGGACGGGTTGTTGAGGTTCGACGGGAGTTGTGTTGCGTTTGAACATGGGCGTAATTTTACCGTTAAAACAAAAAAGGGCGGACATGCCGTCCGCCCTGCGTTTTTCTTACTCGCTCTTCTCTTCTTTCCCCGTCATCTGCACGCCCATCGTGTTGAAGCCCGAATCGACGTACAACACTTCGCCTGTGATGCGCTTGGACAAATCCGAAGCGAGGAAGACAGCGGCATTGCCCACATCTTCAATGGTGACATTTTCGCGCATCGGGGACATATCCGCAAAGTGTTTGTACATATCGCGGAAGCCGCCCACGCCTGCCGCCGCTAGCGTGCGGATGGGTCCCGCCGAGATGGCGTTCACGCGCATCTTTTGCGGACCGAGGTCATATGCCAGATAGCGGGTGGACGATTCCAATGCGGCTTTAGCGACGCCCATCACGTTGTAATGCGGCGCAACCTTCACCGAGCCGTAATACGTCAGACACATGATCGAAGCGCCAGGGTTAAGCAAAGGCAAAAAGGCATTGGTCAACGCTACGAACGAAAAGACGCTGATATCCATCGCAGTTTTGAAGCCCTCGCGGCTGGTTTCATGGTACGGTTTGCTCAGTTCATCACGCCCGGCAAAAGCAATCGAATGGACGAGAATATCGATCTTCCCAAAATGTTTTGCGGCTTTTTCGGCTGTCGCTGCGATCTGGTCGTCTTTGGTTACATCACATTCTTCCACCCATTTGCAGTCCACTTGTTCTGCAAGCGGTTTGACGCGGCGTTCGAGCATCTCGCCCGCATAACTGATTCCCAAATTCGCGCCTTCGCGTTTGAACGCCTGCGTGATGCCCCATGCAATCGAGCGTTCGTTTGCCAAGCCAAAGATCAACGCATTCTTGCCTTCCAATAAACCCATGATGGTTCCTCCGAGTTAAGAATCTATCTTCCAACCTCTTACCAGAAACCGCCACGGTTTCGAGAACCACGGTTCCGGTGTTGTGTTTAAACCCACTCGGGGGCCAATCGTCACGCTTTTATCGGGGACTTTCACCCCCGCTTCGATCCATAGACTTGAGCCTGATTCTGTTAAATCGGCGTAGTTCTCGCTTTTGGTGATGCCCAGCGCCTGAGTCAACTTGCCCGGTCCAAACGTGTCCCGCCCCTGACGGCGTTCCATCATCACATCGATTCCCTCAATCGGCTGAATCGCGCGGATGAGTACCGCCGCCGGAAAGCCTTCCCGCTCGGTGACCGCGTTCAACATCCAGTGATTGCCATAGGTGAAATATACATACGCATGTCCCGGCGGACCGAACATCGGGTCGGTGCGGATCGTCCGCCCGGCTTTGGCATGACTGGCAAGATCATCATGCCCGAAGTAGGCTTCCGTTTCAGTGATCAACCCGGTGAGTTTAACGCCATCCAAAACACGGACCAACCTCGCGCCAAGCAATTCGCGCGCGACAGTCAATGTGGAACGACGATAGAATGAACGGGACAGGATTTTTGCCATGGGAAACAGGGCACCCCTCCCAGTGAACTCTGGAAGGGGTGTGTATATGACTTAATTAACTATTGAATTGGTGTGGCTGTGACATCGTCAACTGGGGTGGGTGTGGCAGAAGTAGTGGATTCAGGGGACAGCGCGCCTGCATCATTGGGGAAGGGTAGAGGGGTTGACGTCGCTTCCATGTCCTCGGTTAGTCCCAGATCAAAGGGCGCGGGGGTGGCCGTCGTGTTCTCGATTGCTGCGATGGGGCCTTTATTGTCCATGAAGGTGAAAGCAAAGGCGACGACAAGAGTGAGTGTCACTCCAAGGGCAAGCCCGATCAATAAATTTTTCATGCGGAAACTCCTTTTTATTTGGTTTCCGCCATTCTCGTTCGAATGCCTTTTGGACGCAACTGTGGACTTCCGCAAAACACGGCTCGTAGTTCCACTTGCGGGATTCCGCAAGCCCATTTCCGTCAACTTGATGACCGCTTCGGTGCGCGAGTGGGACTCCAGACGGGCATAAATATTGCTCAAGTGGAATTCCACGGTGCGGATCGAGACCCCCAGCTCTTGGGCAATCTGTTTATTACTCTTGCCCTCCAACAACAATGCAATGACTTCTTTTTCTCTTTTTCTAAAATTATGAGTAGCCATGGGATTACTTAAATCTTGGATCTCGTTGTAAGGTGAGGCGTAGCCCATCTTTGAGCCCGATGGACGGCGTAAATCGCAATTTATCTTTTGCCAGCGTCAGGTCTGCTTTCATATGCGAGACGCCGCTGGACGTTTGCAAATTGGAGACGATATTGGCTTGGCTGTTGGTCACATCCAACACCATGCGGATTAGGTCTTTAATCGAAGTTTCGACTCCCGAACCGACGTTAATGACTAGCCCATTGATGCCCGGCGCAGTGGAGGCTGCCACCATCGCGCTGACAACGTCATCGACGTAAATGTAATCGCGAGTCTGGCTCCCGTCGCCGTGCGCCACCAAGGTCCCGCCGCGAAGCGCCTGCCTGAGGTAATGCGGCACGACGGGGGGGTGAGACGGCGGCAGGTGTTGACCCGGTCCATAGGCGTTGAAAATCCGCAAGCTGACAGTTTCGATGTTCCATAAATTGCCAATGGTGCGGACGTAATATTCTGCTGAGAGTTTCGAGACGGCATAGGGCGAACGCGGATTGGGTGTGTCGGTTTCTTTCAGCCCATCATCGATCATATCGCCGTAGACTGCACCAGATGAGGCGAGGACCACACGCTTCACGCCGACATCGCGCATGGCTTCCATCAATGCGACGGTGCCGCCAACATTGACGGCGTTGTAATCGCGCGGATACAAAACCGATTCGGGCACGGATACACGCGCCGCAAGATGATAGACGACATCCACATCCTGCAGCAACGTCCACAACTTGGGGCGGTCGCTAACATCCCCACGTGTGAAGTGGACATCAGGTGAAAGCCCCTTCGGGTCGCCGGTGGAAAGGTCATCCATCCCGCGGACTTGATGTCCCTCGCGGGCGAGTTGATTGGCAAGCGAAGAGCCGAGGAATCCCGCGGCTCCAGTGATTAGGAAATTCATGGAAGAGATTATAGCCGGATTTTAGACCGGGTCGATGGGGGATAAGTTTTGTTTCTCGGCCTTCATGCCATATAAAAGCACATCCGCACGTTGAATCAGTGCATCCAATGAAGAGTCTTGGGCTGTCGCTTGCGCCACCCCATAGCTGAGCGAAACATGGATATTCCAATTCCATTCGTAGGTGATTCCCAAGACATCTGAATTTAGGCGACGGGCGATCTCCGCCGATTCATTAAGGTTGGTTTCCGGGAAGAGGATAACAAACTCATCGCCTCCGAATCGACCGAGAATATCCTCCTGCCTTAGATTGCTTTTACATGCCTCGACAACTTTTTTCAACACCTCATCCCCGGCGGCATGACCGTAAGTGTCGTTGACATCTTTGAAGTTGTTGAGGTCGAACATTAGCAGACTGAGTCTGCGTCCATAGCGCTTGGCGCGGATCAATTCCACTTCACCGAGTTCGAGGAATTTTCGTCGGTTGAAAACCCCCGTGAGCGGGTCAATGGAGGCGAGTTTTTCCAATTGTTCGGTCAGTTTTAAGATCTCGCTGTTCATCCGCTGACCGTTAAGCAGGATGAGCATGATCGCCCAACTGATGTCGAAGAACAGCAGAAAGAGAATGGATAAGGTATTTATTTTTGTGTTGAGCAGCGGACCACGGGTATCTGCCCAGATTGCCCAACTCAGTGAACGCATTGCAAACCCGATGATAAAGATAAACAACAGCGCGGCGAAGAACAGGGCGAGCCGCCTTGTATCTTCTTCGGAACGGGTGATAAGCAGCCAAGCCATACGTAGAACCAGCACACAGGTAACCACGGTGAAGATGATGTCGCGGGCCAAAATGTTATTGTCCACGTACAGGTAATACAGGTTGGCGGCAAAGACGAGGAACGGAAGCAGGAAATTGCTTTTTGTGATGCCGGGAATGTTGAAAAATTTCTTCATTCCCTCCAGCCGCAGGATACTGCTAAGGATACCGATGAAGTTGGCTGTCGCAATGCTCAAAAGGTCGGGGATGAGTCCGCGCATGGCATATAAAAAATACAAGACCAATGCAAGCACATTCCCTGCGAGCCAGAAACCAAAGCCGGGGTAGGTCTTTTGGCTGCGGCTGTACAGAAATAGAACTAGGCTCATGTAGAGGCTGATGAGCACGTTTGTAATGAACAGGGTACGGATGTCAAGAGTTATCATAGTAAGGTGGGGATGGTCTTTAATATTATACAATGTGAAAAAAATTCTCATCAAATTGAGCCTCTTTTTGGTTGACTCATTTGCCAGGCTATGTTATTGTTGGGGCCAGATAGGAAAACGGTAGGTTACGTTGGTTTGAAGAACATCAGCGGCTCGCGGTTTGACTGCGGGTCGTTTTGTTTTATCCTCCGATGGAACAAACAGATTTGCCTATAAAATCTCAATTGCCATAGGAGGCAAAAATGTCTGACAGAATTATTGGAACAGTGAAGTGGTTCAACGGTGATAAGGGCTTCGGCTTCATCGAACGTGAAGGCGGCGCGGACGTGTTCGTCCACTTCTCTGCCATTCAGGCGGATGGTTTCCGCTCCCTGAACGAAGGTCAGAAGGTCGAGTTCACAGTCGAGAAGGGTCCCAAGGGACTCCAGGCTGCGAATGTCACCATTCTGAGCTAATCGTCAACAAAAAAGAGCCGGATGCGAAAGCATCCGGCTCTTTTGATTCTATTTTTTCCTCGGCGCCAAACGATTCCTGCCATAACTTTTTGGTGTGGGCGCAGGCTTGGGCGGACGGTGACCATCTCGCGGGACGCCTCTGCCTCTTCCACCAGAATCCGTTCGCGGCGGGGCAGGACGCGTATAGTCGAAATCTTCGAGCGTCTCGCGTTTGAGGGGTTGTCCCATGATGCGTTCAAGCGTGCGGATCATATCCTTATCTTCGTCGGTGACCAGCGTAAACGCATCGCCCGTACGTTGAGCACGACCGGTGCGACCGATGCGGTGGATGTAGGCGTCGGCGGTGTCGGGCATGTCGTAATTGATGACGTGCGAGACGGTTTCAATATCCAGCCCACGTGCGGCAATATCGGTGGCGACCAGAATATCGTGATGTCCGCTTTTGAAGCCTTTGAGCGCCGCCTGTCGTTGACCTTGCGAACGGTCACCGTGCAAACTTGTGACCTTGAATCCGGCGCGTTGAATTTGCTGAGCGACGCGATGCGCACGATGCTTGGTGCGGGTAAAGACAATGACCGAATTTGTATCGGTACGTTTGAGCAGTTCAAGCAGAAGCGTGGTTTTCAAATGCTGCGGCACGGGATACAACGCATGCGCCACCGTATGCGCCGGCTTGACGATGCCCATCGCGATCTTCTGCGGTTCTTTCAACGCCTGTTTTGCCAGCAGTTCCACATCGGGTGGGAAGGTGGCCGAGAACATCATGGTCTGCCGTTTTTCGGGCACAGCTTTGACGATGCGACGTACATCCGGCAGGAAGCCCATGTCGAACATGCGGTCGGCTTCGTCGAGCACGAGGATTTCGATGTTCGCCATCTTGGCATGGCCTTGCGCGATGAGATCCAACAGACGTCCTGGGCAGGCGACTAGAATTTCCGCGCCGTTGCGGAGCGCCTGAATTTGCGGATTCGCTCCGACTCCGCCGTAGATGGTTGCGCTTTTGAGCTTGGTCCCCGCTGACAAAGTCTTTACCACATCATTGATCTGTTCAGCCAGTTCACGCGTCGGCGTGACGATGAGCGCACGCGGCGTGTTGCGTTGACCATCGAGCAGTTTGTTCAAAATGGGGAGCACGAAAGCGGCGGTCTTGCCAGTTCCAGTTTGAGCGGTACCGATAATGTCCCGTCCGCGTAACGCGGCTGGGATGGCGGCTTGTTGAATGGGAGTGGGCGTATCGTAGCCCGCCTTTTGGATTCCCGGCTTGAGGCGGGAATCGAGATTGAATTGATTGAAGTTCATAACATCCTATTTCTTGACGCCCGAATTTTTCGTGGGCAGATCGAAATTATTATATCCCCGATATGACCGTGTTTTGGAATCAATCATCATTTGGCAATAAAAATCTCCCCGTGAGGGGAGATTAAGAGATTACGCCGGGGTGGCTGCAAGCACCAACCGGGATTGTCGATGCGAGAACCCGTCCCAAATCTCCTGCGGGTACACGATCTGATTTGTGCCTGGCAGTTGCTCCATTGCCAGGCCTGTATTCAGGTCGATCCCAATGGTCTGATAGGCTTTGTAGGCGAGTTGACTGCAATAAAAGGCGTCTTCGGTTTCTGCGTTAAGAAAATTCAAGTTATATGGCTTGCCGACTTGCGCCAACGTATATTCCGCAACCGACCTGCGCATGTTGTGCTCATCGTCATCTGCGAAACCTAAAACATCCAGCGGAGAGACGACTCCGTAGAAAGTATCAAACAACAGTCCGCGTTGACGCGCCATGTGTTCAGTATTCCATTCACCATTCGGCACGTTGAACGTGATCACACCCCGCGCACCTGCTTCGGCACACAATCCGTCCGGTCCGAGATAGATGGCGACATGGTCCACATCGCCCGGCACGAGGCGTCCGATCAGCCGCCAGAACTCGCCCGGCAAAATATCGGGCTTGCCGTTCATGGTGC
>JAHDWC010000203.1 GCA_023382575.1 Anaerolineales bacterium | reverse complement strand
AATGCCTGGCCCCGAACCTGTCTCACCTATGAGTGTATGGACGCGAGCGGCAACTGCGGGGATCCTGGGGACGGTGGTGGCGGTGGACCAGTTTACCAACCGCCCACAATCTCACACGTTCTCACTTGCTCCAACCCTGGCACCAACGGCTGGTGCATTGGCACCCTTAGCTTGGATCTCACTGCCTCAGACCCGCAAGGGCAATCCATCGTTATCAGTGGCACGGTGAACGGAGTTGCCTTCGCTTGCCCAAGTGGACAAACCACCTGCTCGATCCCATTGCCTGAAGCATCGGGCACCGCTACCTACAAAGTGGATTCGGCTACTGGACTCTCTGCCAATGGCTCTACATCCTATCACTTGGATGTGACTACCCCGCAGATCAGCGGAGACATCAAGGGCTCCTCCGGGACGAACGGCTGGTACATCTCTCAAACCTCTGTCACCGCCTCGGCTTCGGATTCCCTCTCCGGACTCGGATCACTAGAAGTGAATGTAGATAACGCTGGCTGGGCAAGCTACAGCGACACCACCTTCACAGACGGCATGCACACCATCCAATTCCGCGCCACAGACAATGCGGGCAATGTGACCGAAACGGCACAGCAATCAATCAACGTGGATACAACTGCACCTACCCTCGACCTCTCCACTACGGGGACAACCGGACAAAACGGCTGGTATGTCTCTGCGATAACACTGACCCCAACAGCGAATGATGCCACCTCTGGTTTGTACAGCCTCGAAGCAACCACCGATGGAGTCACTTGGACCAATGTAAACTCCCCAATCACTCTGACCGATGGCATCTACACTGTCCAATTCCGTGCCACTGATAATGCAGGCAATGTCTCACAAACCCCAAGCCAACAGATCAAAGTGGATGCCACCACACCCAGCCTGAGCCTGGACATCAGCGGCACCCGTGGACAGAACGACTGGTACATCTCATCAGTGACAGTGACGCCCAATGCTTC
The DNA here is from genome assembly GCA_023382575.1 of Anaerolineales bacterium. Lineage (GTDB taxonomy): Bacteria > Chloroflexota > Anaerolineae > Anaerolineales > Villigracilaceae > Villigracilis. The sequence goes on along the minus strand of JAHDWC010000203.1, from coordinate 5,854 downwards.
GGATGGGGGATCCGGCATAAACAAGGTTGAAGCGTCCGTCAATAATGGCGCATGGGGGACCATCACCAGTCCACTGTCTTTCACGGATGGAGTCCATAGCTACAAAATCCGCGTTACAGACAACGCAGGCAACTTCACCGAAACGCCGGTCCTGCCAATGATGGTGGATACCGTCCCGCCTGCGATTGCAATCGACGACGACACGCTGGACTTGGGCGACACCTTGAATTACGACCTCGAAGATTCGATGAGTGGTTTATGGATCAACCGCTCAGTTATCGAAGATGAGGAAGAGAAATACAAGAAGATCGTCTGGCAGGAAGAAATAACAGGTAACAAGTCCAACGACAATGAGATCCGCTGGGATGGGGTCTTTGCCGATGGAACGAAGGCCGCGCCGGGACAATACTTCATTACCTTGAAGATCAGCGACCAGGCGGGGAATGAGACCATGCGGACGGCAATCGTGGAAGTGACGGCTTTCAACTCCATCTTGCCGATCCCTGCCTTCACACCACCTGCCAGTACAGTGACCGAACCGATACCAAGTGAAGCATCCACCACCAATGAACAATCCTTTGGAGGTGCGAACAATGGAAACGTGGGTGCTGAAACCACCACAACCAATGGGGAGACAGTCTTCGCGAGCGTGAACATCCAGGCAGGAGGGATGAACTCATTCAGCAGTGGAAACCAAACGACAAGCACTCCGTTATCCAATCCGAACATCCTGTGGGGAGCAGCCGCGGCTGCCATGCTGGGAGCGACCCTCGCCGAGTGGCAGAAGAAACGTGAAGAAGAAGCGGCACGTCTGGCGGCGTTGCGAAACAGTGGAGGGGGTGGAGATGAGGAAGAAGAGCCAAGTAAAAAGAAAAGCCCAGGACGCATAGCCTACGAAAAGATGATGCAACAGAAGCGCATTGTGGGAGCCTTGCAAGCGGAGCAGAATGCGAAGGCTGCACAAGCACAATCCGCGAAAATCGCCAAAGCGACACAGGCAGATATGACACAGGCGGAGAAACTGTCCGCGTATAAGCAGACGGCGGGATACATTGCGCGGCAGGAGTCACTCAAGGAATATGAACGCCAAAAGGCAATGAAGGCTCAACGCGCTGGGGAGCGGGATGCGGTGGCGATAGTAGAGGAGTATAAGGCGCGAAAGCAAGGCGGTGGCGGAAAACCGCTTGCTATCCTTGCAAAGCAAGACGACCCACCTTGGTGGAAGAAAATAACCAATGTGGTTGAGCAAGTATGGAATGTAACAAAGACGGCATCTATAAGCGCTTGGAATTCAACCAAGTCCATTACAACAAGCGCATGGAACTTGACCAAAACTCTTGCGACAGATTTTGGCAATCTGGTTGTAGAAACTGGAAAGTCCCTGGCATATTCTTTTAACCAAACTGTAGTTCCGAAACTTAGTTCTGTCTGGGAGGATGTTACTTCAATCCCATCTGCCATTAAGATGATGGCAAAGGAAAATATTCCAATAGCAGCCGAATGGCTTTACCAAAATATAACTGTGCCAGTCGTAACTCTCGCCGAAAAACACCCAGTCGGCACAAAAATAGGGACACAAATGTTGAATCTCGTCATTAATTCTGAAAAGGAAAAAATTCGTCCCTTTACAGATATTAATCCTGAAAGCATGACGTGGGCGGATTTAGGGAAAGTGTGGTTATATGAATACGGTAACGAGGATACGATAAGATTTGGCTCTGATGCGGCACTCACCAAAGAGGTGATGGCTTTGGATGGAGTGCAGTCTTTCCGTGAAGAAGTGATCAATAATCTTAGGGATGACAAGATTGAGGACATCATACAAAAACCTGTTGAGTATGGTGTAGATAAATATGTGCATAGCTTATCTGAAGCATGGAATGGAAGATCAGGAGAATTGTTTCTAGGCAGTTATACTGTTTCGATAGTTGTAGAACCCAAGGGAAATGGGGTCTATGTTCTACATTACGAAGTCAAAAACCCATCAACATGGGCTTCAGCAACACGCTTTAGAGATGATATGAATAACGATCATGTACATGACGCAATAATTCCAGATGAGACCCCTCGTGGCGATGGCATTGAACTTGGCGGAAGGTTGGATGAAGTATTTACATGGACTGAGGAGATACAGATACCTAATGGAGGTGGTAGATGAAGCCCCTTGCAAATCCTCATAAAATATCCAATCTTATACTAGGGGTTGTTTTAATATGTGTGGGAATCTGTTGTGCTTCCTTAACAAAGATTTTTTCTCCTCAACCTGCGCCTAAATATGGGAAGGAATTCAATCTTGAGCGAAGTAAAAGAGGGATTCCAATAATCCCGGAAAACTGGGATTATTTTTACTCTGCCGATATAGTTAAATGGTCTGACCCCGACTCTTATTGGAAACTCGATGAAGACTGGGGTTCTAAAGAAAACCCGAGACCGCCAATATATTATCAAAAACAGGTAGTGATTATAGACGACAATAAGTTGAAAGAGACTGACGCATATCTTGGGTCAGATATTTATGAGGTTAAAGGAGATGTGGCAATACCTGAACGGGTATTAATAACTTGCATATATCATGTTGATGATGTAAAGGATTTGTCATGTAGCGCAGAGGTTTACACTCATGAAATAACATTTACAAATGGCAGTGTAAATACGGCTAAAGATATTTTGAAAAAATGGGGTTTGTCTTATCCATAAAAATGTTTTGTTGTAACAAATTAAGTGCGACAAAGAAAGAAGATTAGTCGTGAAATGAGAAAGTATTTTTCTGCGATTTCAATTATATTTATATCCGCCTCTCTGTTTTCAATATGGCTTTATCCTGCCGCACGTGCAATTCTGGGTGTTGTGTCCTTATTGTTCAGCCTCGCCCTCTCTACCTACATCATTTGTGGTAAACACAAAGGGACCGAAAACGCCCCCCCGAAAATCCTCAAAGATGTGGGCGTGATGGTACTCACGCTTGTAATCATCCTCTTTCTCGGTGGGATTGCCGCTATGATGGCAAACTACCAAGTAGGGATAAGATGGGGTGAGGTGGCGGGACTCGTGTCCGCGATAGGGGCGAGCTTTCTTGTTGGGTATCTGGTCCGCAAGGGGATGATGAGATTCACTGATTAAGATTTTGTCCTTCCATCACCCTATGCATAAAATGATCAACAAGGCAGGCAAGACCTTGACGCCCAAATACCTTGTGCGTCATCCTTCCAATCAAAATAGCGTTTATCTCTCAGTTTTGGATTCGATTTTTGGCAAATAACAGATCAAAACCTGACGCACAAAGGGGTGACGTTTGTAAATTGACAAAACCCCTGCCCTCGAATATCATCAAATGAAATTAACCTCACGGAGAGGAACGCTGCGCAAGATGGCGCAACGGATGGGGACAGTATGTGATTGACTACCCACCGCCTGCGCAAGTCAGTTTGCGCGGGCGGTTACTTTTTTACAAATTAACTAGATTGGAACTTCATGGCAAACGGAACTTTCACGGATAAGGCGAACTTCATTTGGACGGTTGCGGACTTGATCCGCGACGACTTTAAGCGCGGGAAGTACCAGGATGTGATCCTGCCGTTGACGGTTTTGCGGCGCATTGATTGTGTGTTGGAACCGACCAAAGAGAAGGTCTTGAGTGAGCACGCCAAGTACAAGGATAAGCTGAAAGACCTTGACCCGGTGCTGCGCAAGGCTTCGGGGTTTGCTTTCTATAACACGTCAAAGTACAACTTTGAGCGCCTGCTCGATGACCCGAATAACATTGCAAAGAATCTGAACGCTTATATCAATGGCTTTTCGGAGAACATGCGCGAGGTGATCGAGAAGTTCGACTTTCGCAATACGATCTCAAAACTCAGCGAAGCCAACCTGCTGTATTTGGTTATTCAACGCTTTACCGAAATTGACCTGCACCCCGATAAAGTGGACAATCACGGGATGGGGACGATCTTCGAGGAACTCATCCGCCGCTTCAACGAAGCTTTGGACGAGAATCCTGGTGAGCACTTCACTCCTAGAGAAGTCGTCAACCTGATGGTGAAGTTACTGCTCGCGGTCGAGAATGAGGCGTTGAAGGTCCCGCAAAAAGTTATCAAGGTTGCTGATCCAGCTTGTGGGACGGGCGGCATGTTGACCATCGCCAAGGAAGAAATGCTGGCGATCAACCCCAAGCTGAATGTTTATCTGTATGGGCAGGAAGTGAACCCGGAAACGTTTGCGGTTTGCAAATCGGACTTGTACATGAAAAGCGCAGACGGACGCGATGCGGAGAACATCGCCTTCGGAAGCACGCTCTCACATGATGCGCATGTGAACGAACGCTTTGATTATCAACTTGCCAACCCACCTTACGGTAAGGAATGGAAAAAAGATCAGCAAGCTGTGGAAGCGGAAGCCGAAAAAGCAAATGGACGGTTCTCAGCAGGCACGCCGCGCATCAGTGACGGACAAATGCTGTTCTTGCAGCACATGCTCAGCCATATGAGCGAAAATGGCGGACGGGTTGCCATCGTCATGAATGGATCGCCGCTGTTTACGGGTGATGCAGGCTCGGGTGAGTCGGAGATCCGCCGTTGGATTTTGGAAAATGACTGGCTGGAAGCTATTGTGGCGTTGCCGGAGCAATTGTTCTACAACACGGGTATTGCGACATACATCTGGATATTGAGCAATCACAAAACGAGGGAACGCAAGGGTAAGGTGCAGTTGATCGATGCGACTGCATTCTGGAAACCAATGCGTAAGAGTTTGGGTGACAAGCGCCGCGAGATGACTGCCGAAGATCTGGAGCAGGTTACCAAGCTGTATCAGGGTTTCAAGGAAGGCGAACATTCCAAGATCTTCAAGAATGAGGATTTTGGGTATCGCAAGATCACTGTAGAGCGACCGCTGCGCTTGAACTTTCAGGCAAGCCCCGAGCGGATCGAGCGCTTGAACGACCAAACCGCATTTGCCAACCTGGCTGTGTCGAAGAAGAAAGATAAGAAGGAAAGAGAGAAAGAAGAAAAAGAGGGAAAGAAAGTGCAGGCGGAGGTTCTGGATGCGCTTGGCAAATTACCCAAGGCGTTATTCAAAGATCGCGCACTCTTCGAAGCGGAATTGGCTAAGCTGGACATCTCCCTTTCTGCCCCTGTGAAAAAGGCTGTGTTCGCGGCGCTCTCCGAACGGGACGAGACCGCTGATATTTGCACCGATAAAAATGGCGAACCCGAAGCGGACTCTGATTTGCGCGATACAGAAAATGTGCCGTTGAGCGAGACCATTGAAGCCTTCTTTGAGCGCGAGGTGAGACCGCACGTCCCCGATGCGTGGATCAACCTCAACGTACGCGACGACAAGGATGGTGAAGTGGGCAAGGTGGGTTATGAGATTAACTTCAACCGCTATTTCTATGAATACCAGCCACCGCGCGATCTGGAAGTGATCGAAGCGGAGATTAAGACTTTAGAAAAAGAGATTATGGATATGCTTAAGGAGGTGACGGAATGAGCGTTGATATCGTCAAAACAGATGCACATGCAAGAAATATCAGCGAACTTCTCAAAGAAAAGAAATATCAGATCGATTATTTTCAAAGAGAATATCGCTGGCAGGATAAGAATATTGAAGAGCTAATAACCGATCTAGCGGAAAAATTTCTTTCTTTTTATGATCCAAACCATAAGTTAACAGAAGGGAAGGTATACGGGCACTACTTCCTGGGTCCCATCATTTTGAGCAAAAAGAATGGGGAAACCTTTATCGTGGATGGGCAGCAAAGACTTACTACACTCACTATTCTGTTGATATTTCTAAATAACTTCCAGAAAGAAAAATTGGCTGAAAAAGCCATCAAATTGGATGACTACATCTTTTC
>JAHDWC010000202.1 GCA_023382575.1 Anaerolineales bacterium | reverse complement strand
TAGTGAAACTCTCCATCACAAGGTTGGAGATGACCGTGGTGAGGTGATTGCGTGGACGATGCAACGGACCACGGTCAATGACCAGCGCTTCATGCTGAGGAATGGAAACCGGGATTGGCTTGGCAAGGTATTCCTCGGCGGGGAGCAGCATTTCGGTCAGGTCAATTTGTTTGTGATGCGAGGCTTGCACGAGCAGGTCAGAACGTCCCACAATATCCTGTGCTGATTCAAACCCGAGCTGAGCTACGATCTCGCGCATCCCTTCGCCCAATTCATTGAAAACGTTGACCAATGCCTGTGTGGCTTGTTCAAGATCGCGTGGGACGAAGTGTTTGATTCCCAGAGATGTTGCCTGTTCTTTCGTTTCGAGTTGGGTGGTAATTCCGGTGTGACAAGTTCCACTTTGACAGTCACGACAGATGGTACAGCCAATGGCAACCATGGCCAGCGTCGCAAAACCGATGCGGTTTGCGCCGAGACACATTAATTTCACTGTGTCTGCCGCCGTGCGGACTCCACCGTCCGCCCAAATTTCGACGTCGTTGCGCAGCCCAGCCTCAGTCAATGCTCGATGCGCTTCGACGATTCCGATTTCAGCGGGCAGACCTACATATCGTAATGAATGTTGTCGAGCCGCGCCAGTTCCTCCATCAAAGCCGGTCAGATAAATAATATCGGCTCCGGCTTTGGCAATGCCGACGGCGATAATTCCAATGCCCGGCACAACCGGAACTTTCACTGCCACGCGCGCTTTCGGGTTGATGGTCTTCAACTCTTCGATAAATTGCGCGAGGTCTTCGATGGAATAAATATCGTGATTGTTCGAAGGCGAGATCAAGTCCACGCCTTTGCGAGCATGACGTGCCGCCGCCACTTTGTCGGTCACTTTGCGAGCGGGTAGGTGTCCGCCTTCGCCAGGTTTTGCGCCTTGCCCAACTTTGATCTCAATGAGATTGGACGAATTGATGGTCTCAGCCGTGATGCCGAAACGTCCCGACGCAATTTGGATGCCGCGATGGAACGGATATTTTCCAAGCAGGTCGGGGATCTCGCCGCCTTCCCCGTTGACCGAAAGCATGTTCAAGCGAAACGCCGCCTCAGCATAAGCACGATAGGCGATCTCACCTTGTGAGCCAAACGACATCGAAGCGATCAGGAATGGCAGACTGTGCGAAGTGATGCCAATATTCACAGACTCTTTTTGAATGTCCGATTCGCTCGCGCGAAATTCCAAAATATGACGCAGTGACACCGGGTTGACTTTTGCCGTGCTTTCGACATGCGCCTCATACTCGCCCGAGCCTGATTCACCCTTCCCAAGTTTGCCTGCCGCCTTCCACACTTTTGGATAAAAATGATTCACGCGCGAAAGGTCACCACGCCCGGTGCTGTGATAGGACTGCACGCGTTTTTCAATATCCGCATCGAGGTCAGCCCATTGCACGCCACCGGTCTTCGAGCCGCCATGATTGGGCGTACCCAATGCGGAAGCCACCTCTGTGCCGAGCCCAATGCTGGCGAATAACCGTCCATAACCGCGCGCTTCATGGATTCCCATGGTGCTGGTGCTTTTCTCGATGCCGGAACGTAACGCTTTTAGCGTGTTTTTCAAGCTGGTTTTGATCTCGTCAGCGGGCACATTTTTATCCTTGAGTGCCGCCTCGAAAAGCAGATAAGGGATAATCGCATCCGCGCCCATGCCAAGGGTGAGGATCACATCATGCAAATTGCGGATCGCACCGCTGCGAAGCACCAATGCTGCACGCCGGCGTAAGTTGACCGAGTCTGTGTTGGCAACCAAACCAAGGTCGATCTTGCCCTTGTCATTTAAAGAAAGCGGCGTGGGATGTGTTGCAGATCCTTCCAGCGCAGCGAAACTTTGACGCAAGGCTTTGTCTACAATGCCAACCGCGAGGATGGGATCAAGCCAGCCGTTGCCATCTTGAAATGCGGATGTGTCATCCAGCAGGATGAGTTGCGCGCCGCTCTTTGCCGCATCCACTGCGGATTGGGCGAGACGATCCAATGCCTGGGGTGTCGTCTCATTGGGTTGAGTGATGGTTTGCAGGCGGGCGACCTGTTCGGGAGCGAAGCGCGTCAACAAGCTGTTGAGCGTGATGCCTCCTTGATCGGCGGCGATGTCTGTGAGTGTGGAGTCTTCCGCATCGGGATAGTCCAAAATGATGGGTGATTCGAGCGCAAGAGTGACATCGTCACGCAATTGATTGGGCAGCAGTGGCGGGCGTGAGCCGATCACCACCTGCGTGGAGAAATGTTCGGCTTCACGCTCCCGGTCGATGGCGGGATTGGTGACGACGGCAACAGCTTCCTTGAAGTAATCTGCTATGTTTTGGCGTTCGGAAGATAGCGGCGCCAGTGGACCATCGTAACCGAGCGAGCCGATGGGGTCACTGCCATTCTTGGCAAGTTCCTGCACCCACTCGCGATCTTCACGTCCCCAGCCAAAGGCGGAGAGTCGATTATCTAATGCAGGGAAAACTCCCGACGGGGTTTGATGCGCGTGTGTTTTGTCCGCGGGACGATTGAGTCTTTTATTCAATGTTTCAAGCGAGCCGAAGCGGCGCAGTGTCAATTTCAGCATGCGCTGTTGAATGGCTGGATAATCGAAAACTTCCACATTGCGTCCGCGGTGAATGCGTAGACGCATCTTTTCGCCGGGCGAAAGCGGAATGGGGTCGGTGTGCATGGTGTCGAGATGATAGACACCCTTTTCGCTGGAGAAGAAATATTCCTTTTCGGTGTCGCCAAACCAAAGTGGACGCAGACCTAACGCATCGACACTGAAGACACATTCATCGCCAAAGCGTGAGATGATACCCGCTGGTCCCTGCGCAAACGGACCGAGCGCCTGACGATAATATTTGTAAATGGTTTGCAGTTCGGGGGGGAGTTTTTCCACCTCGGTGAGAATGGGTGGAAAGGCAAGTTCCATCGCCTCCGTGAGCGAGAAGTGATAGTGATGGATGAGCGTGGATAGAAGGCGGTCAAGGTCTTGCGAGTCGCTTCCGCCTACGGGCAAGTCCACGCCAAGCATTTGAGCTTGTTCACGCAGACGGGCAATGGTGTTGATCTCGCCATTGTGCCCAAGCAGGCTGAACGGTTGGACACGCTCAAAACAGGTGGCAGTGTTGGTGGAGTAACGTGCATGTCCGATGGTGATGGCGGTAGTGAAATCGGGGTTGCGCAGTTCGGGATAATACTGATAGAGCGTTTCGCTGGAACCGCGGACTTTGTACACAACGACATTGCTCGAAAGCGAGGAGATGGCGACGTTCGTGGTCTTTTCAATTTCAAGCGCAAGGTTGAAGAGCACACGCTCTACATTTTCCAAGGGACCACTGCTGACCATGCCTGCAATTTGCCAAAGATAGGGGACTTGCTGTCGCGCCATCTTTCCCAGCGCCTGTGGACGGGTGAGCATGGGACGTTCGAGCAGAAGGTCAAGGCCTTTGTCTTTTAGCAACGCGAAAATCTTTGCTTTGACCGCAATGAGGTCTGATTCGGTATTGGGGATCATCAAATGTCCCACAAAGAAGCGGCGGTCTTCAGCCAGCCAGCCTGGCTTGCCTTCCTGTTCGAGAGCGTGCGACCACAATACGCGTGGAATATCGGTCATCACACCCACGCCATCCCCTTCTCCGTTCACTTCGCCAGAACGATGTCCCATGATGCTTAATGCGGCAAGGGCGCGCTTGAGATTGCCGTGAGTCGCTTCACCATTCTTGCGAACCGATGCGACCAATGCGCACGCATCCCGCTCGTCGAGCCAGTGTTTGACATCTGGCACAGTCAACCAATTGAATGAAACCTGTTGGGGTTCTTCGGATGCCTGCGGTAACTCCTGTTGTTGTGATTTCTTGTCCATTGTACGCCGTCCATTCTTTTTGGGATGGAATAAATTCTTTCCATGATAAGGTTGCAGGAACGGAATACTATTCCCCATATGGGTAGTTTTGTAGAGGAGATTTTCGGCATGCATTACCCATTTGGGTAATGCATGAGCAAGGATGAAGACAATTGTTTAAATAAAAAAGAGCCGGGCAAAATACCCGGCTCTTTCGTGCTGTGAGTTTTTGCGATCAGCGGCGGAAGAGTCCCACCACAAAGAGCAGGATGATCGCACCGACGATGGCGACGAGCAGGCTCGGCAGGTTGAAACCAGTGACTCCCTGTGCGCCAAAAAGCTGCATGACGTACCCGCCGATGAACGCGCCGACAATGCCAACGATGATATTGGCAAGGGCACCCATCTGCTTGTTCTTGTTCATGATGATGCTGGCGATCCAACCTGCCAGCGCGCCAAAGATGATCCAAACGAGAAAGTTCATATTTACCTCCGAGTAAATAGTGACGACAGAATCATTATACTGCTATCTTTGCTGAATTTCGATTAAATTATCTTTAACATCCTCTTTTGGACATGTCGTTCTATCCAGTGATCAAATCCGCGGGGAGATGGTTCGTGTTATTGACATACGAGATCAAGACTTCATCTTTACGGAAGTCGAAGCGACTGATCGAGCAATTGTTGAGCAGGAACCAGGATTTCATGTCGAGCGCTGCCTGCCGCCAGGGAAGCTTCAACACGGCGCACATGAATCGCATGAAGAACCCGCCATGACTGACAAAAACAATGCGTTCTTCAGGTTGACCTTCCTTGTCGCCGTGTTTTGCGAGCAATTCAGCAAGGACTTTGTCCGCGCGTGGCTGGCGTTGGTCGTCATCTTCGAAGGGACGATTCCACCATCCACTTTCATCGAACGAGTCGGGCAGTTTTAATTCGGGAAAATTCTTTTCAAAGAATGAACGCGGCTTGCCGGGTAATCCACTGAAGCGATTCCCTTCTTCCCGCGCGTAGATGCCGCCTTCTTCATGAATGTCCACCCAGGCGGTAAATGGGACATTTCCCAACTCACGGACAGTATATGATGCTGTCTCGGCGGCACGTTCCATCAAGCTGCAATAGATGTGGGTGATACCAAAACCAAATTGATTTTGACTGTTCCATGCATCATTGTCAGTAATAGTCTGACGTTCCTTTAAAAATTGCGCCAGGATTTTTGCCTGCTGTCTGCCGATTTCGGTCAGATATGGGTCGGAATGTTCCTGATAATCTTCATTTTCTGTGTTGGCATTATTAATGGATTGTCCATGACGGATAAAATAGAGTTGCATGAGTTTCTTTATACCTCGTTGGTTTTGTAGGATGTTAGATAATATAGACTGATGAGGACGATCAATAGGATCGTAATGTAAGCCGGAATGATTTCGAGAGAAATATTTTGTGCCAACACACCCGCCAATCCGGGGATGAGTGCAGCTCCCAGTCCTGCTGCGCTGATCTGCATCCCAATGGTATTGGCAGCGTGATGATCGCCCACACGCAGGCTGGTCAATGAAACCAGTCCAGGGAAGATGGGCGCCAATGCAAAGCCGATGACTGAAACGGCGATGATGCTTGCTGCTGGAAATGGATTCCACCATAGCAGCGCGGCTCCACACACCGCCATGACCTGCCCAGCTACCAGCAGGTTTTTTACTCCCAGACGGCGCGTCAGCAAGCCGGCTAAGATGCGACCAAGTGTGAAGGTTGCCCAATAGCTTCCAGACCAGAGTCCGGCAACATCTGTAGGAACATTTCGCGACAGAGTCAGAAGCGAGTAGGTCCAACTTCCAAAGGATAGTTCGACTCCTGTGTAAATGAAAAACAAAAGCAGACTCATCCACACACTGGGCTGTTTCAAGGTTTCTGTGATGGACGTTTTGTAGTCGGTGAGTTTGGTGGGTTGCGCCTCTTCGTGCGGATGTGGATCATGGTTTTGCCACATGGGTATGGTCAACAGGAAACAAGCTGCCAGAATCATTTGAGATGTGCCAACAGCACGATAGCCCCATTGCCAGGCATTGAAGAAGTTCAAGCCAGCGGTCATGATCAATGGACCAAGCGTCACGCCGACGCCGAAGCTGGCGTGCAACCATTGCATCAGCCCTTCGCCAAAATGTGAAGCGACATATGTATTGAGTCCAGCGTCGATGGCGCCTGCGCCCAGTCCCAAAATGACACCCAACAGCACCATCATCCACCAGGCAGGGACGAAGGTATAGCCGATCAATCCGGTGGTGGTGAGAAAACAACTGGCTGCCAATGTGCCGCCTACGCCTAATTTGGCGATGAGCTTTCCGCTGAGAAAACTGGATGTGATGTAACCCGCCGTACTGGCAATCAATAACATGCCCAACGCATCAAGCCGCAGCGAAAAATGTTCGCGGATGGAGGGCCATGCCACACCGATCAGTCCATCCGGCAGACCGAGCGAGATGAAGGCAACAAAGGAGAGCAGGATCAAACCGATCTGTGAGCGATACTTATTCAATGAAAGATCCTTTTTGTGGGCTTTAACGTCCACGCGAGTATAGCATCAACATCCCCGATTGATGCGAAGCGTGATTATTTTACCTTATACAGAATCTTCGTTTTGTCGTCTGAATTATCTTCATAATCCTGTCGTTCTCGATGCGTGGAGATGCGTGCGCCGATGAGATGAATGACGTCATCCACTCGTGTGAAGAAGCAAGTCAACAGCCGCCGGTTGGACGATCTGCCGATGACAATCTCGCGTTTTTCTTTTTGGGAATGCTCCACATCATCCAGATATAAGGCGGCGCGATCTTTAAAAATGGATGCGGCTTCGTTGAAACTGACGCCATATTTTTCCTCATTGCGCGCGGCTTTTTCTTGTGCCCAGTGAAATTGGAGCGGTTTCTGTTTTTTCATGGTGTGATTGTATAATAACAAGAAATAGTTTATTCTTTCGGTTCAAAAACGCATTACTGGATTAAGATCTAGGTAACTGG